>JBILLP010000139.1:0-7827 GCA_044376025.1 Bradymonadia bacterium | reverse complement strand
GGCCGAGCCGATGCAGGTCTCCGCCCCGAACCAGGTGGCGAAGATCGAGAATGTCCCGAGGACCGGTCCAAGCTGGCGACCGGCCAGCAGGTAATCGTCCTCGGTGCGGATCCGGCGCGAGACCCAAGCTCCAATCGCGAGCTGGACCACCAGGTAGGCCAGGATTCCTGCGAACTGGGGCGTCATGCTGGGGTCAACCTCCGCGGCCGTCCGATCGCGTCGACGGGCGCGCGCCCGTAGCGCCAAAGGGGCCGCTGGACCAGCCAATTCGGCGCTCGGCGCCTTTTGCAGCGGCCCACATCAGGCTAGCTCGCGGCCGGCCTGTGCCGGAGGAGCCGATGACCGTCGAAGAGTTCACCCAGACCTACCCCGCCCATGTGACCTTCGCGGTGGCATGGGGCGAGATGGACGCCTTCGGCCATGTGAACAACACGGTGTTCTTCAGGTACTTCGAGAACGCCCGCATCGCGCTGTTTGCGTCTTGGCCGCTCGACGCGGTCCGGACGAGTCGGGGGCTGGGTCCCATCCTTGCGGAGACGCGCTGCCGGTTCAGGCGGCCGTTGACCTTTCCTGACCAGGTCACGGTCGGGGCCCGCGTGACCCGCATCGAGGCCGACCGGGCCTGGATCGAGCACGCGATCTGGTCGCACTCCGCCTCGGTCGTTGCTGCCGTGGGCGAGGCCGTGGTGGTCTGCTTCGATTACGACGCGCAGAAGAAGGCACCCTGGCCCGACGCGCTCCGCGAGGAGCTGGCGCGGCGCCTCGAGGGGTGAGGGCGCCCGCCGCGCACGTCGCGACGGGGAGCCCCGGGGATCAGCAGCCGCAGCTGCCGTCGGCGCAGCGCGAGAGCGTGACCCGCAGGTTGTAGTAGCCTCGGTGCTCGTCGAACGCGGTCGCGCCGCCGTCGATGATCACGAAGAGCCAGCCGTCGCTGGTGGCCACATGGTCGCGGAGCGTGGTGTAGGTCTGCGTGCGGTACGGCCCGCCCGCGCAGGCGACGAAGCTCGGGCAGGAGCCGGCGCCCGACGCGCTGCTGTCGGGGTTGAACTTGAACTTGAGGAAGGAGTGGAACTCCTCACCGGAGGCGCATCGGCCCGACGTCACGCCGAGCTCGGCGACGACCCGCTCGCCCGCACGCAGGTAGAGGGCGTAGGAGTGGTCGAAGCCAACGTCGAACGACGGGCAGGCATCATCGTGCCGGTCACGCGCGGAGCAGGTGTTCTGTTCGCCGGAGCTCCAGCCGGTGGCTGCGTCGCGTCGGCCGATGACGCGCGCGGAGCCGCAGCCGTCTCGCGACTGTGACCCGGTCGAGCAGGCGTTGGCGGGCAGCGGCGGCGTGCAGTCGCTCGCGCAGCTCCCGAGGGTCTCGCCGCAGGTGCAGGCGCCGTCGCCGCAGGTCGAGGTCGACACCCCGTCGACGCAGCGACCCGCGCCGTCGCACCGCTCCCCGACGGTGCAGGCGTTGCCGTCGTCGCAGGTCGCCCCACCTCGGATCGACTCGGTGCAGCTGGCGGTGCCGTTGCAGGTGCGCTGCACGCAGTCGGTCGAGGCACAGGTGACGGCGGCGCCGGCGCAGGTACCCGCAGCGCAGCGGTCGTCGTGGGTGCAGGCGTTGCCGTCGTCGCACGAGGCCGACGTCGACCAGGCCCATGAGCCGCCCTGGTTCGAGCAGGTGTAGACGACGGCGCCGCACGAGACCTGCTGGCAGGGCGTGTGCGTCGCGTTGTCGCAGACGAAGGTGCCGGCGCCCGCGCACACGCCGTCGGCCTCTGCGGGGCCGCAGCCCTGGCAGACGCCCGCGACGGTGAGCCGGTTCGGGTCGCCGCAGGCGTCGGTGCCCCCGCAGCCGCCGGTGACGGTCACACAGCCCCGCGCCGCGTCGCAGGCCGGGGCGCAGCAGCTCGAGGTCGTGCGAGCGCAGACCTCGCGACGCTCCTCGCAGACACAGTCGGAGCAGCCGCCGGCGCCGTCGCAGCTGGTGTCGCAGGTTGCAGCGAGATCGACAAAGGTCGCGCCCTCGCAGCGGTCGCTGCCACAGGCCCGGCCGCCACAGGTGTAGCCGGTTCCGCCACAGGTGCCCCCAGAGCAGACGTCGTCGGTGGTGCAGCTGTCACCGTCGTCGCAGCGCGGAGCCGTGGTCCAGCCCCAGGCGCCGCCCTGCTTGGTGCAGTACCAGAGAGTCCCGCCGCAGGTCTCGGTGGCGCACTGGTTCGCCGACTCTGCGTCGCAGCGAGACTCGCGGCCACCGCCGCAGCTCCCCGCCGCGTCGGCCGAGCCGCAGCCCAGGCAGTCACGCCCGACGATCAGCGACTGGCCACCGCAGACATCGGGGCACTCGTTGCCGACCGTGACGCACTCGTTGGCGTCGTTGCAGCCGGGCGTGCAGCACTCATTGCCGGTCCCGACGCCGCACGACGTCGCCTCGCAGATGACAGGCGTGGTGTCGATGTCGGGCGCCGTGTCGACCTCGGTATCGTCGCCCGTGTCGGGCTCGACGGTCGAGGTGTCGACGCGCGTGTCAGCGTCCTCACGCGCGTCGGCGGCGGTGTCTCGTCCCGTGTCCTCGCGGGTGTCGGGTCGACGGCCGGTATCGGCGTCCTCACGCGCGTCCGCCTCCGCGCCGGAGTCGCGCAGGCTGCCCTCCTCGGCCTCCACCACGGAGCCCGACGCACAACCCGCCAGCGCGGCCAGGGCGATGGCCCCCAGCCAGCCAGGCGCCACTCGACACAGCAGATAGACCGCCTTCGCCATGTTGCCTCCGGCCGCGCGCACCGGGTGCAGCCCGCCTGCACCCACCCACCGCGCAGTCTACCCGACTCGCCCACAACGTGGCCAGCGCGAACTCCGTGACAGGTCACGATCGTCCCGAACCCGTGGCGGGATCACAGAAGCTTGACGCATGACGCAGTGCGTCATAGGGGACGCGCCTCGACCGGAGACGGTCGGCTCGTTCCCGCCGCAGGCTGCTCGCCTCGGCAGTCGCAGAGGTCGATGATGAAGACACCAGAGCTTTCGAAGGTGCAGGAGAGGGTCAACCAGCAGGTCAAGCTGCTGCTCGAGAAGCTCCCCAGCGACGTGAAGGTCGAGGGGCGCAAGGTGACCCTCAACGGAGAGTGGAGCGCCCTGTTCGAGAAGTATCGTCAGGACCACCAGAACGAAACGAACCAGGTCTGCCACAAGGTCGGCATCCCGCTGATCGCCGCGAGCATCCCGACGGCGATCACCATCGTGGGCCTGCCCCTGGCAGCGGCGATGTTCACGGTCGGCTGGGGCTTCCAGTTCGCGGGGCACCACTTCGAGGGCAACGACCCGTCGTTCTTCGGCGACCGACGCTACCTCTTCGTCGGGGCGCTCTGGTGGGCCCACAAGTTCGCCGGGCTCGAGGTCGTGACCACGACCGACGCGACGGCGGCGGCGCCAGCGCCAGAGCAGCCGATGACTGCCACGGCGTAGCGCCAATCGCCTCGACAGCCCGGGCGCTGTCGGGCACGATGCGCGCATGAATCCCTACCAGAGGCTCGTCGACTACCTCGCCGCCACCCGGCTCGGCGCGACCTGGTTCAAGCGGCTCGCCACGGTCATCGACCGCCGGCTCATCAGGTGGTCGGGCGGTCGGCTCACCAGCGGGATCGGCACGAGCTACCGCGACCGGATCGTGCTCGTGACGACGACGGGCTGGAAGTCGGGGCAGCCCCGCACCGTGCCGCTGCTGCACACGCGGGTGGGCGACCGGATCGTGCTCGTCGCGTCGAACGGTGGCGACGAGGAGCACCCAGCCTGGTTCCGGAACCTGTCGCACGAGCCGAGGTGCCTGGTGCGGCTCGGCCGCGAGGAGGTGCCCTTTGTGGCGACGATCGCAGAGGGTGCGGAGCGTGCTGCGCTGCTCGAGGCCGCGATCGCCTCGTACGCCGGCTACGCCACCTACGTGGCCCGGGTGAACCGACGCGAGATCCCCGTGGTGGTCCTCGACCGGGCCCCCTGACCCGCGTTGCGCATCGCAGCCGCGTGAGGCACGATGGTGGTGCGCCCACGGCGTGGCAGACCGCAGCGGAGCTCGTACGATGTCGAAGAGCCTGGTTGAGACGTTGATCGCACAGGGAGTTCGGATCCCCTGTCCCGCTGCGGTCGTCGTCGAGGACGTCGACCCTGCCCGCATCGAGGCCGGGGTCGAGATCTACCCGGGCTCGGTGGTGCGGGGCATGAAGACCCTGCTCCGGTCGGGGACGCGACTCGGCCGCGCTGGTGGCGGCTGGTTCGAGAACGTGCGCGCGGGTCGAAACTGCGACCTCTACTCCGGCGCCTTCGAGGACTGCGTGCTCCGCGACGGCGTGATCTTCAGGGGGCACGCAGAGGTGCGCGGCGGCACGCTGATCGAGGAGGGCTGCGAGGCGGCCCACCACGTCGCGTACAAGATGACCATCCTGCTGCCCCACGTGGTGGCAGGCAGCCTCATCAACTTCTGCGATGCGCTCGTCAGCGGCGGCACGAGCCGGGCTGACCACAGCGAGATTGGCAGCACGCTGGCGCTCTACAACTTCACGCCGTGGGGCGACAAATGGGCGAGCCTGTTCGGCGACGTGCCGCGGGGCGTCTTCTGCCGCTCGCCACGGATCTTCATCGGTGGCCAGACACAGATCGTCAGCCCGGTCCGCGTCGGCTTCGGCGCCGTGCTCGCCGCCGGCTGCGCGGTGCGACGCGACGTACCCGCGGGCCGACTCTACGGAGAGGCCTCGACGGGGTTCGACGAACCGTTCGACGGCGCGACCCTCGGTGCGCTGGCTCCCAAGTTCGAGGCGACGCGCGCGTTCATTGGTCAGCTCTGGGCTCTGCGCGTCTGGTACGAGCGGGTTCGGGTCCCCGTCGCCGACCACCCGCTCGAGGCGGCGCTGTCAGTCGACGCCATCGCCCAGATCGACGCGGGGATCGAGGAGCGTGTGAAGCGGCTGCAGAAGGTCGTCGACCGGATCCCGGCCTCGGCGGCCGAGCACGCGCGCCGCAAGCTGGAGGCCGAGCAGCGCGGCGACGATGCGGTGGCGGAGCGGCATGCCCGCCGGCTCCGCGAGCACGCCGCCGTGCAGGGAGCCTGGCCCGCGTGGAGGTCCCGCGCCACGACGCAGCCGGCCTTCGATCCGACCGCGCTGGACATCATCGCGCGGGCCTTCGTTACAGCACGCTCCGCGGGCCCGCAGATCGAGCTGGTCCCGTGGCTGTCCCGCATGCTCGAGGCGGGCGCTGTCGCGCGGGGCACCGCGGCACTCGACGACGTGGTCGAGGCGGTCGCCGGGCGCTGATGCTCAGGGCTTGAAGAAGACGAGGCTCACGACCACGAAGGTCGGGATCAGGACCGCGCCGCTCCAGAGCATGTAGCCGAAGAAGCTCGGCATCTTGACGCCGTGCTGCTCCGCCATCGCCTTGACCATGAAGTTGGGGCCGTTCCCGATGTAGGTGTTGGCGCCCATCATCACGGCGCCACACGAGATCGCCAGCATGATCGCCTCAGCCTCGCCGCCGCTTGCGAGCAGCTCGCCCAGGTACCGCCCCTCTGCCGCGATGCCGGCCTGTCCGGCGGCGGCCGAGGCAAAGGCGAGATAGGTCGGCGCGTTGTCGAGGAAGCTCGACAGCAGCCCGGTGGCCCAGAAGTAGTGCCACGGGTGCTCGAGCCCCAGCTCCTTTCCGTGGGCGTTGAGCAGCGCAAGCGGCGCGACCATGGTGGCGAAGATGCCGGCGAAGACGACCGCCACCTCGATGATCGGCCCGAAGCTGAACTCATTCTTCTTGCGAAGCTCCGGCGCGGTGATGCGGTAGCCGACGAAGGCGAGCAGGATCAGGATCGACTCCTGAACCCCGAAGGGCCATGGCTCCCCACCGTAGAACCAGCCCTGCCCCTTGCCGAGCACCGCAAGGACGACGCCAGCGAGGAGCAGGGCGCTCGGAAGCCCCTCGACACCGAGCTTCTGGTGGTGCTGCAACTCCTCAAAGATGTGGCGCTTCGACGAGCTGGCCTCCTCCTTCGCCAGGACCGACTGGTCGATGAAGTTGAAGACAAGGAGCAGGATGCCGTTGACCAGCGCCCACTCCTTCCAGAGCTGCAGGGTCCACTCAAAGGGGACGCCCTTGAGGAAGCCGAGGTAGAGGGGCGGGTCACCGAGCGGTGTCAGCAGGCCGCCGCAGTTCGACACGATGAAGATAAAGAAGACGACGATGTGGGTCTTTCGCTGGCGCTGGCGGTTGGCACGCAAGAGCGGCCGCAGGAGCAACATCGAGGCGCCGGTGGTCCCGACGACGTTGGCGATGACCGCGCCGAAGGCCAGGAGCCCGGTGTTGCCGAGCGGCGTTCCGCCGAGGCTGCCGCGGATGAAGATGCCTCCCGAGAGCACGAACAGCGCGCCGATGAGCGACAAGAACGAGACGTACTCCATTGCGGCATGGCCGAGGTCTGGCAGTGCGGCGTAGCCGAAGGTCGAAACGAGCCAGCCAAGAAAGGGCACGGCGATGACCGCGGCGACGATCGCCTTGTTCTGGTTGCGCTCCCACCAGTGCTCCGCCACCAGCGGCAACAGCGCGATGCAGAGCAGCAGTACGGCAAAGGGAGCTGCGGCCCAGACCGGGAGGTCGTGTGCAAGCTGCCCCCCGGCGGCCTGCGCCGATCCCGGCAGGAGGAGGGCGGCGGTGGCGGCGGAGAGGGCAGCGGCGGCGGTTCGGCTCATGGCAGGCTCCAGGACCAGGAACCGACGAGGCCGCCGGCGCCAGCCCGACGGGCCGCGCGGGCGGCCCATGGGGCTCCGCGAGCTACGGCATCGGACCGCGCAACCGCAAGCTCAGAGCTTGCCGGCCACCGACGAGATCCGCATGCCGTAGAAGGAGCGGTAGACGAAGACCATGCTGACGACGAGGCAGACGATCGCGACCGGGATCCGAAGCCCCGTGAACGCGTCGGTGAGCGCGAGCTCGACGGCGAGCAGGCCGAAGAGCGTGGTGAACTTGATCACCGGGTTCATCGCGACCGACGAGGTGTCCTTGAAGGGATCGCCGACCGTGTCGCCGACGACCGAGGCGTCGTGCAGAGGCGTACCCTTGGCCTTGAGCTCGACCTCGACGAGCTTCTTGGCGTTGTCCCAGGCACCGCCTGCGTTGGCCATGAAGATGGCCTGGTAGAGGCCACAGATGGCGATGCCGATCAGGTAACCGATGAAGAAGTACTCGTCGTAGAAGGCGAAGGCGAGGGTCGAGAAAAAGACCACGAAGAAGATGTTCCACATGCCCTTCTGGGCGTAGACAGTGCAGATCTCGACGACCTTCTTGCTGTCCTCGATGCTGGCCTTGGTGGCACCGGAGTCGAGGTTGATGTTCTTCTTGATGAACTCGACGGCGCGGTAGGCGCCTGTAGCCACAGCCTGGGTCGCTGCGCCCGTGAACCAGTAGATGACCGCGCCGCCGGTGATCAGGCCGAGCAGGAAGAGCGGATTGAGCAACGAGAAGTGCTTGCTGGTCGAGTCGAGCATCGCCTGGGTGAGGACCGTGTCGGGCGTCAGTCCGAGCTCGTTGCGGGCGAGCTCGACCAGGATCGAGAAGATGAGGGTCGTGGCGCCGACGACGGCGGTACCGATGAGGACGGGCTTGGCAGTCGCCTTGAAGGTGTTGCCGGCGCCGTCATTGGCCTCGAGGTGCTCCTTGGCCTCCTCGAAGTTGGGCCTGAAGCCGTAGTCGCGCTGCAGCTCGTCCTCGATGCCCGGGAGGTTCTCGATGGTCGAGAGTTCGAAGACCGACTGCGCATTGTCGGTGACGGGGCCGTAGGAATCGACCGCGATGGTCACCGGGCCCATGGCG
>JBILLP010000138.1:0-7831 GCA_044376025.1 Bradymonadia bacterium | reverse complement strand
CCGGCGTGGTGGTCGACCACCCAGTCGTACACCAGGTTGATGCGCTGCTCCTTGTAGACGCGGCGCTCGTAAGGCTCGAGGTCGGCACGGGACATGCGATCCATGAAGGCGTACATCAGCGCCGTGCGTGAGAAGAAGTACTCCGTCTCGCCGCCGACGACGGTGATCTGCGCAGCGCGGTCCCGCTGCCGCGCGGTGAGTGCCGCGGTGATCCCGGCGACGCCGTTGCCCACGATGACGATTCTCACGTTCGGACCTCCCGGGCGCCGGTCATGTCGTGCCCCACGGTCATTGTCGATCCGGCGCGGTGCTTGTGCATGGTCAGCCTGGGTTCGGTTCGAGGTTGGCCCCCCTCGAGGCCGCGGCACGGTCGCGGACATCGGGGATGCGCGCAAAGAGTGCACGCACCGGGTCGGTCTCCTCGCCGTACACGTAGGCAGGCCCGAGCTCGATGGCCGAGACGCCGGCCTGCAGGGTACCCCGGTTGTCCTGCGCTCCCTTGCCTCGCCTGAAGCGCGCGAAGTGGTCGTTGACGCGCTGGGCGACGACAGCCTGGAGCTGCAGCAGCGCCCCGAGCTGCTCGGGGAGCTCGGCATGGCCGGGCAGCGCGAGCATGACGCGGGCGGCGGCCTCCGCATCGTGGTCGGCGCGGTGGGCCGACTCGAGGGAGACGCCCAGGAAGCGGGCGACCGCGCTGAGCTGGGCGCTGCGGGTGTGGCCTCGCTCCCGGAGATTCTCCCAGCAGAAGGGGAAGGGGTCGATGCACGGGGGCAGGTCGATCGCGACGCCAACGCGATCGAACTCCGAGCGGAGGATGCCGAGGTCGAACTCCGCGTTGTAGGCGAGCAGTGGCTGCGCCGACAGGCGCTGGGCGATGCCGTCGGCCAGCTCGGCGAAGGTAGGCTTGCCGACGAGGTCCTCGGGCTTGATGCCGGTGACCTCGGTGATCACGCCCGGGAGCTCGCGTTCGGGGTGGATCAGCGCCTGGTATCGCTCGACGACCTCGCCGGCCTCGAAGACGACGATGCCGATCTCGATGATGCGATCGTGGAGGGTGTCGGTGCCGGTGGTCTCGGTATCGACGGCGGCGAAGCGCGCGGAGCGCCACGGCTGTTCGAGCTTGAAGCGGCTCATGGTCGGGTAGGGCCCTGGAGGATGGAGAGCGACACGCGTCGAGGGCTACCATGGCGTGGCGCATGGGGGAAGCCGCTCCGCGGAGCCGTCTGCTGGCGCGGTGCGCGAGGCATCTGGTATGGTCCTTGGACACGAGGGATCCATGATCGACCTGTCGACGCTGAACCCGCCGCAACGCGAGGCGGTGACCTGGGGAAGCGGTCCCGTCCTGGTGCTGGCGGGTGCCGGCTCGGGCAAGACGCGGGTGATCACGCACCGGATCGCCTGGCTGATCGCGCGCGGGGTCAGGGCGGAGTCGATCGTCGGGCTCACCTTCACGAACAAGGCCGCCAACGAGATGCGCGAGCGGCTCTCGCAGCTCATCGACCCGTCAGAGGCCCGGCGTGTGCGGCTCTCGACCTTTCACTCGCTCGGCGCCGCCCTGCTGCGCGAGGAGATCGAGACACTCGGCTACCTCAACCCCTTCACGATCGTCGATGAGTCGGACCGCGAGCGCATCATCAAGCGGGTGCTCGAGGAGCTCAAGCTCACGGGAACCTCGGTCTCGCCGGATCGCATCCTGGCGATCATCTCGAAGGCCAAGAACGCGATGACGACGCCGGCGAAGCTCGCGGAGGCGCGGTTCAACCCGGACATGCCGCGGGCGCAGCGGGTCTTCGAGCACTACGAGCGAGCGCTCCGCAACCTCAACGCGGTCGACTTCGACGATCTGCTGCTGCTGCCGACGCGCATGTTCGAGCAGCATCCCGAGCTGCGCGCCAAGTACCGCATGCTGTTCAGGCACGTGCTGGTCGATGAGTACCAGGACACCAACCCGATCCAGCTCGAGCTGCTCGACCAGATCGTGGCGCCCCCGGAGCGGAACCTGATGGTGGTCGGCGATGACGACCAGTCGATCTACGGCTTTCGCGGCGCGGTGGCCGACAACATCCTGCGGTTCGAGAAGGCCTACGCCGGCGCCCACGTCATCTCGCTCGAGCAGAACTACCGGTCGGTGAGCACGATCCTCGACGCGGCGAACGCGGTGATCGGGCGCAACGCCAAGCGCAAGGCCAAGCGGCTCTGGAGCGAACGAGGCACCGGTGAGAAGCTGCTGCACCACGCGGCGAACTACGATGAGGACGAGGCGGCCTGGATCGCCGAGCGAATCCAGTCCTGGTCGACCGAGCAGAGCCGGCCGCTCGATGCGTTCGCGGTGCTCTTCAGGGCCGGGATGCAGGCTCGCGAGGTCGAGGAGGCGCTGCGGGCGCGCAGGCTTCCCTACCGGCTGGTCGGGGCGCAGAGCCTGTTCGACCGCAAGGAGGTCAAGGACGCGCTGGCCTACCTTCGCTTGCTCCTGAACATCCGCGACGAGCTGGCGGTGCGACGCATCGTCAATGTCCCGTCGCGGGGCGTGGGGACCCAGACGCTGGCCGACCTCGACCGACGCTCGCGGGAGGAGTCCCGGGGCCTGTTCGAGGCGATCCGCTCCGCGTTGTCACGGGGTGGGCTGCAGGCACGCGCGCGCGAGTCGCTGCGCGAGTTCGTCGACCGGATCGACGCGGCCCGCGCGGAGCTCCGGCGGACCCCGCCCGGGGGGCTGCGCGCCCTGCTGCTCAGCTACCTGCAGGGGGTCGGCCTCGAACGCGCGATCCGGGCCGACGAGCAGAACCCGACGATCGCCGAGTTCAGGTGGAAGACCGTGCTCGAGCTGATCGAGGGGATCGGCCGGACAGAGACCCCGTCGACGGAGTCGGCCTTTGCGCTGCTCGACCGCTACGTGCAGGCCGTGACGCTCGACCTCAACGCGGTGTCGGGCGATCGGGCCGAGGACCTCCGCGGCAAGGTGACCCTGATGACGCTCCATGCGAGCAAGGGCCTGGAGTTCGCGGTGGTCTTCATGTGCGGCATGTCGGAGCAGCTCCTGCCGCACCGCCGCGCTGTCGAGGAGGGCGGCGGGCCGGCGATCGCCGAGGAGCGGCGGCTCTGCTACGTCGGGATGACCCGGGCGCGCGAGCGGCTGGTGCTGACCCGGGCGCGCTACGCGGTGCTGCGGGGCGAGCGGGTGGTGCGCGAGCCGAGCCGGTTCCTGTCGGAGATCCCCCCGGCGCTGGTCACTGACGCCGCAGGCGGGCCGATTGCGCCCGCCCGGGTCGCCGGCCAGCCAGATGCGGCCGCGAGCAGCCGCGACCAGTTCGAGGCGATGAAGGCCCTGCTGGCGAGCAAGTCCGGGCCGGTGCTTCGCAGTGACGCAGACCCCTACGCCCCGGGTGGTCGCAAGCCTTGAAGCGGCGCCGCGACCAGCCTACCGGGGGCAAAGCCTGCCCGCACCCCCGAGCTGCCATGAGACTCCGCGCCAGCCTGCTGTTCCTCCTCGTGCTCCCCGCCTGTTCTGACGACTCGAGGGCAACCCGCTCCCCTGATGGGACGGGCGGTGACGCGACTGCCGACACGGGCGGCTCGGGTGCGGACACCTCGGACGATGACGCCCTTGCCGACACCGCCGGCGACGACACCACTCCACCCGACACCGGCGCAGACTCGTCGGTGCCTGACGGCTCGGGCGACACCTCGGGCGATGACGTCACTGCCGACACCGCGACCGACACCGGCGGCGAAGGCGACACCGGCGCAGACTCGAACGAGGACGCCGACACCGGGGCTGGCGAGCTGAGCGCGTCGACGTTCGCGGCGGCCCTCGCAGCGTCGGTGTGCGGGCGGCTGTCGGATTGCTGCAACGCCGAGAGCCAGGAGCGCTTCTTTGCGGCGTTTGCGGCCTCGTCGGGCGTCGAGGGCGACCCGTACGCGGCCTTCCAGTCGAGGATTCCGCCCGTTGGACCGCCGCTTGACGAGGCGGGCTGCGTCGACCTGCTGGGCGGCCTCTATGGTGCCGGCCCCTTTGGCTCGTGGGCGGGTGCCGTTGCGGCAGGACGCGCGGGGTTCGACGCCGACGCGGCCCGGAGCTGCGTCGAGGGCATCGACCGGGCCACCTGCGGTGCCGAGCTGCTCGGGGCACTGGGGCCGTCGGGGTGCGCATCGGTCCTGCCGCCCGAGCCCGGCACGCAGCGCAGTATGTTCGTGCGCACCGCGCAGTCGGGCACCTGCCAGCCGGTCCGCGATGGATTCGGAGGGCTCTACTACGGCACCTGCGACCCGCAGACGTCGTTCTGCTGCAACCTCGAGGGCGGGCGCTGCGTCGTCCCGACCCTCGGCAGCGAAGGCCAGTGCGTGGTAGCCTCAGGCGTCGGGAGCGACTGCAGCTACTTCGGCGACCTCCAGCTCTGCACCACCGGCCTCGACTGTGACACCGAGACCGGGCTCTGCGGTTCGCTCGACTACCCGCGCGTCGGGCTCGGCAACCGCTGCTGGGACGACGCGGCGGGTGACTTCGTCGGCGAGTGCTTCGAGACGTGGTGTGACTGGTTCGGGACCGGCAACTGCGAGCTTCGCAAGCGCGACGGCGAGAGCTGCCTCGTGGCCGATGAATGCGAGTCGCTGCGGTGCGAGTCGGGGAGCTGCGCCGCCGAGGACTTCTGCGAGGCGCCGTGACCGGGTCGAGCGACCCCGGGCTGAGCGTCTGGGGCTGGGGTGAGGCGGCGCGCTTCGCCGATCGCGACACCCGGATCGCGCTCGGCCAGGTCGCCTCTGCGCTGCTCGGCTTCGCGCCGACGGGCGTCAGCGACCCGGCGCCGCCCGACGCCTGGGTGCTGCCTCGCCCGGGCATCGCGGCGCCGGGGATCGCGGGGGTCGAGGCCGGCACCGCAGACCGCGACCGGGCGCGGCACACCTGGGGGCGTTCGTACCCGGACATCGTGTCGGGGTTCGTGGGCGATTTCTCGCCGGCGCCCGACCTGGTGCTGCGCCCTGCCGACGCGGCGGCGGTCGCCCGGGTGCTCGACTGGGCGTCGAGCGCGCGGGTGGCGGTCATCCCCTTTGGAGGCGGCTCGAGCGTGGTCGGCGGCGTGACGCCCGACCGGAGGGGCCACGCGGGCGCGGTGTCACTCGACCTCTGCCGGCTGTCGGGTGTCTGGGCGGTCGATGAGGTGAGCCGACTCGCGCACGTCGGCGCCGGCACATTTGGCCCGGCGCTCACCGAGTCGCTCGGCCAGCACGGGCTGACCTTCAGGCACTACCCGCAGTCGTTCGCCCACTCGACCGTCGGTGGCTGGGTCGCCACCCGCGCCGGTGGCCACTACGCCACCGGCCGTACCCACATCGACGACCTCGTCGCCGCCGTCGGGGTCGAGACGCCCCGGGGCCGCGTCGAGACGCCGCTCCGCCCGGCGAGTGGCGCCGGCCCCGAGCCGCTGCGGATGTGGCTCGGCAGTGAGGGTACGCTCGGGGTCGTCACCGACGCCTGGCTGCGCGTGGAGCCGGCACCGGCGTTCCGCGGCCGCGCGACGGTCCGATTTGCCTCGTGGGAGGCAGCGGTCGCAGCCACTCGCGCGATCGCACAGTCGAGCCTCTGGCCCTCGAACTGCCGTCTGCTCGATGCCGGCGAGGCGGCGCTGCACCGGGTCGCCGGCGATGGGTCGCATGTGCTGATCGTCGGGTTCGAGTCGGCGGTCGCGCCGGTCGATGCGGCGCTCACGGCCGCTTGCGAGCTCGCCGCAGCGCAGGGTGGCAGGGTCCGCGTTGCGGCGAGCCACGGCGAGGGCGACGAGGGCTCGTCTTGGAAGGCCGCGTTTGTCGATGCGCCCTACCTGCAGACGCTGCTGGTCTCGCTCGGCGTGCTCGTGGACACCTTCGAGACCTGCTGCACGTGGAGCGCGTTTGCCGCGCTGCATGCCGCGGTGGTCGACGACCTGACCGACGCGATGCAACGCGTGTGCGGCGCCGGGCGCGTCACCTGCCGCTTCACCCACGTGTACGCCGACGGGCCGGCTCCGTACTACACCTTCGTGGCACCGACGCGCTTCGGCTCCGAGGTCGCGATGTGGCGCGAGCTGAAGGCAGCGGCGTCTGAGGCGCTTCAGCGCCACGGCGGCACGATCACGCACCACCACGCGGTTGGCCGCATGCACCGGCCCTGGTACGACCGCGAGCGCCCTGCCCTGTTTGCCGAGCTGCTCGGGGCGTCGCGGCGCAGCCTCGACCCCGCGGGCATCCTGAACCCGGGAGTGCTGACCGGCTAGCCGATCCGCTCGCGGATCAGCGGCGGCGCCTCGACGGGATCTCCGATCGAGACAGCGGCGTCGAGCAGCTCGACGGCAGCGCGCAGCCGGGCCTGGTCGCGCCAGTGGATGTGGGCGACCACGTCTCCGCGCTCGACACGCGCACCGAGCGGAGCGCGCCACATGAAGCCGACGGCGGGGTCGACCTCATCCTCCTTCCGGGCGCGTCCGGCGCCGAGCACGACGCCGGCTCGCCCGATCGCCTCGTTGTCCAGGCGCGCGATCCAGCCCGCCTCAGGCGCCGTGAACTCCGCGATGTGCGGTGCGGTCGGCAGCAGGTCGGGGTTTTCCTGGGACTTGGGGTCTCCGCCGTGGGCCTCGACGAGCTCGAGCCACTTTGCCCAGGCTGCGCCCGAGTCGAGCGTGTGGGTGAGCAACCGCATCGCCTCGTCGTGTGTGTGTGTACGACCGACCGACACGAGCATCTCTGCGCTCAGCCGCAGGGTCAGCTCGCGCACCCTGCCCGGCCCGCCGCCGCGCAGCAGATCGATCGACTCCCTGACCTCGAGCGCGTTTCCGATCGCCTCGCCAAGGGGCTGGTCCATGTCGGTGAGCAGCGCGGTGACCTGCTTGCCCGACAGCCGACCGATCCCGATCATGGTCTGCGCGAGCAGGCGCGCCTGATCGGCTGTCTTCATGAAGGCACCCGACCCGACCTTGACGTCGAGCACCAGGGCATCGATCCCCTCGGCGAGCTTCTTCGACATGATCGAGCTCGCGATCAGCGGGATGCACTCCACCGTGGCCGTGACGTCGCGCAGCGCGTAGAGCTTGCGGTCGGCCGGCGCGATCGACTCGGTCTGCCCGATGAGCCCGCAGCCGTGCTCCCGGACGAGCTCCCTGAACCGGTCGAGCGACTGCATGGTCGAGAACCCGGGGATGGACTCGAGCTTGTCGAGGGTCCCGCCGGTGTGGCCGAGTCCACGCCCCGAGATCATCGGGACGGCGACGCCGGTGGCGGCCACGAGCGGGGCGAGGATCAGCGAGACCTTGTCGCCGACGCCGCCCGTGGAGTGCTTGTCAGCCTTGGGCGCCGGGATCTGCGAGAGGTCGAGCACCTCACCCGAGCGCAGCATCGCGTCGGCCCAGACGGCCAGCTCCTCGGGCGACATGCCGCGAAAGAAGATGGCCATGAGCAGCGCCGACATCTGGTAGTCGGGGACCTCGCCGTCGGTGTAGGCGCGGAGCAGCCCGCGGATGTCGCGCTCGTCGAGGGCCCCGCCGTTTCGCTTTCGGGCGATGATTCCGGGGACAAACATGCTGGTTTCCTGGTGATGCGCGACGGTCGGCGCGATGAGGGAGGATGGGCAGTCGACCGGCCCGCGCGGCCGGGGCACCGACGGGTCAGGTGGTTGCGAGGCGTCGCGACGCCGCTGCGAAGAGCTCGCCGGCCACCGAGGCGCGCACCAACGGGGCCATGCCACCGCCGGTCGCGATGTTGACGATGCGGCTCGCGGAGACCCGCACGGCGCCACCCGACATGGGCGTGTCGACCCCGTGGTTGGCGTACATGCTCAGGTCGGCGACCAGGTTCTGCCACCGTG
>JBILLP010000136.1:0-7857 GCA_044376025.1 Bradymonadia bacterium | reverse complement strand
ACCGAATCCTGAAGATCATGGACTTCGGGCTCGCGAAGTTCGTCGAGGAAGTTCAGGCGAACCACACCAAGGCGATCGGCACGCCCTACTACATGTCGCCTGAGCAGATCCTCGGCAAGGACCTCGACGGCCGCAGTGACCTCTACAGCCTCGGCGTCTCGATGTTCGAGTGTGCAACCGGCCAGGTCCCATTCGCCAAGGGCGACCTGAGCTACCACCACCTGCACACGGCTCCGCCGAGTCCCATCGACATCAACCCCAAGATCACGCGCGAGCTCAACGACATCATCCTCAAGTGCATGGCGAAGTCGCCTGAGGACCGGTTCGCGAACATGAACGAGCTGATCGCGTCGGTGAAGTAGCGCCCCCCGCGGCCGCTGGCGTCGGCGTGCCGCCGCCCCTGGCCACCGCACCTGTCGCCCTGCTTGCCGGGGCGCGTCTGTTCAGAGCGAGACGACCGTGACGCCGTCTCCGCCTTCGCCCTGCCCTCCGGCCCTGAAGGAGCGGACGTAGGCGCTCCGTACCAGGTGGTCCCGGATTGCCCGCTTGAGGATGCCTGTGCCGTGTCCGTGCACCACGAGGATGCCGGGCCAGCCGCCACGCACCGCACGGTCCAGGAAGGCGTCGAGCGCCTCGATGGCCTCGTCGGCGGAGACGCCCCGCAGGTCGAGCCTGGTCTGCACCTCATCGGGGGCCGGAGGCAGCTCAACGACCGGCGCCGCAACCGGCCGCGGCGTTCCCTCGATGCGCCTCGCCTGACGCTGGGCGGTCGGATGATAGAGGTCGCCGGCCTCGACGGTGGTCCGGAGGGCGCCGAGCTGGACAACCGCACGGCTGCCATCGGCCTCCGCGCTGAGGATGACCCCCGGCTTCTGGAGCGACGCGACCCAGACCCGCGCACCTGCCTTGATCTGGCGCCGCTCGAGCGGACTGCGGCTGGAGCGAGCCTCAGCGATCGCCTCGCTTTCTGCGGCCCCGAGGGCGCGTCCGGCCTCTGCGGCGAGGTCGGCCGCGCGTTGGACGTCGCCCTGTTCACCGGCGCGCAGCTTCTGGGAGGCCGCGCGGAGGGTCTCCCGCAGCGTCCGGAGCTCGGCGCGGGCCCGGGCGGCCTCCTCATCAAGGACCTCGCGGCGCTTTCGCGTCAGCTCCTCGCGCAGTGCACGCGCTGCTGCAGCATCCCGCTCCGCCGCCGCCCGCGCCGCGGAGGCGGCAGCCCGCTCCGCCTCGACCGACGCGTAGAGCGTCTCGAGCCTCTCGATGACGCGCTCGCGGTCGTTGCCACTGGCCTTGAGGTTCAGTTCTGCCGCCGCGAGCACATCGGCGTCGAAGCCGAGCCGTCGAGCGACCGAGAGCGCGTAGCTGCTGCCCGGCACGCCACAACGGAGCCGAAAGGTCGGCTCGAGCCGTTCGACGTCGAAGCCCACCGAGGCACTCTCAAAGGCGGGGTGATCCGCAGAGAGCTCCCGAAGCGGGGCGAGGTGCGTCGTCGCGAGCACCCAGGAGCCCCGGGCGACGAGTCTCTCGATCAGCGCCTTGCCGAGCGCGGCCCCCTGGTCGGGATCGGTCGCCCCGAAGAGCTCGTCGAGGAGGACCAGCGTTCGGGGGCCGCACTGCGGGAGGAATCCCTGGATGTGCGTCACGTGGGCTGAGAAGGTGCTGAGATCGTTCTCGACGGTCTGGGCGTCACCGATGTCGGCAAAGACCTGGTCGAACCAGGGAACCTGCGACTCAGGTTCGCAGGGGAGCGGAAGCCCGCATCGCAGCATGAGCGAGAAGAGGCCCACTGTCTTGAGGGTCACCGTCTTGCCGCCGGTGTTGGGCCCCGAGATGATCAGGCCCCGGTGCTGCGGCTGCGTCACGATGTCGTTGGCGACCACCACGATCTCGCCCCGTGCGGCGCGGAGCGCCAGGAGCGGGTGCCGAGCCCCGAGCAGGTGCAGGACCGGAGAGGCCTCGCGTCCGACCAGCCGGGGCACGTCGGCCTTGATGAGCCGCCCGAACCGAGCGATCGCGACCGTGGCGTCGAGGTAGACCAGGATCCGGTGGTTGGCGGCCATCGAGTCGGCGACCTCAGCCACGCGGGACGTCAGCCGCGACAACACGCGATGGACCTCCCGCGTGACGGCGAGCTCCGCGACCTTGAGTTCGTTGTTGAGCGAGACGATCTCGTGCGGCTCGATGAACAGCGTTGCGCCAGAGCCCGAGTGTCCGTGGACAATCCCCGGGAAGTCGCCGCGCTCGCCCGCCCGGACGGGCACGACGTACCGGTCGTCGCGCTGGGTGTAGAACTCATCCTGCAGGATGCCCTCGAAGCGGGGCGACCGCAGGATGCGCTCAAGCCGTTCTATCACCGTTCGTCGGAGCCTCGACGCTTCGCGGCGCAGCGGGCCGAGGTCGGGCGAGGCATGGTCGGCGATCTGGCCGTCGGGATCGAGCGAGCCCTCGATGAGGCGAGCGACCTCGCTCGTGACGACCAGCCCGGCGGAGCGTTCCGTCAGCCAGGGAGCTCGCTCGGCGAAGCCTGCGAAGCCGAACCTCACCCGCTCCGTGCAGCGCATGTGGCGAGCGACGGCGGCGAGGTCATCGGGGAAGAGCGTCTCGCCGCGGCGCGCGCGATCCCAGAGTCCTGCAGCCGCATCGAGGTCCGAGACAACCGGCTCGGCCGCGCGGGCCAGGAGCCACAGCATCTCGCTCACCTCAGAAAACCTGGCGCGGAGCAGGGCCTCGTCCGTGATGGGCTCGATCGCCTCGAGCAACGCGCTTGCCGCGCGGGAGCCGGCGCCCTGCGCGAGCTCGGCGAGGAGCCGAGGCCAGTCGAGGGCCGCGAGGGTGCGCGGAGAGACCGGCGGCGGCGCTGCCTCGCGACGCTCGTTGAAGAGCCACGCAGAGAGCGACTGGAGTTCTCCGGCGCCGGGCACCGCAGGGTTCGGGGATGGGTTCATGGACATGGCGCGTGTGGCGGCGAGACAGGAAGAAGCGATAGGCAGGGTGGGCACCGATGGGCAACCCGTGCATCGATGCAGATGGCAGGGGTGAGCCCGCGGTGCGGCGAGCAGCCGAGGCGCCCGTTCGGCGGAGAAGGGAACGGCAGTCACCCGACGACGACGAGGCGAAGCCGGGGCTCCGCAGGCGGTCCGAGGTGCTGAGCCGGAGCAGTGCCTGTGGACGGAGATCGAAAAAGATCGGAACTTCGGACGGTTGCAGCGATCTACCCATAAGTGCACGGGATCGTGACGTATTTTCTTGACGAAGTGGGTTCCGGGAGAGCAATAGGGCGCACTCCGCACGGGTGACACTCCATGACTCGGTCCCATCGCATCTTCGTGGCGCTGACGCTCGTCACGCTGTTCATGACGCTTCCACGCTTCGTGCACGAGCATCCGGGTGTCTCGCGGCATGCGGAGATGCAGCGGCGGGTGGCAGCCGCGGAGGAGCGTGAGACGGTGCTCCGCCGCGAGAACCTCGCGAAGCTGTACCGGCTCGAGGCGGCGACCGGGGATGCCGCTGCGATCGAGTTCAGGGCACGCTCCGAGCTCCTGTTTGTCCGGCCTGACGAGAAGGTCCTGATCTTCGCGAAGGCTCAGCCTTGAGCCCGAGGGGTCCGGTGGGGGCGAGCCGCGCACGGGCGCTCCTCCGGGGACTCCGGTGGTGGGCGATCACGGGCATCGGCCTGGCCGCGTCGGCCGCCGGACTGGTCGCAGGGTCTGCCGTCTGGGCGGCCGCGGCAACCGTGGCGTCGATGGTCTCGATGTTCGCCGCCAGCCGTGCCGAGGGACCACGGGAGCGCGAACTCAGGAGCCGCCGGATTGGCGGTGGGTTGTTGCTCGGCGCAGCCATCCAGGGTGTTGTCGCGAGCCAGGTTGTCGGCACGGAGGTGGCCCCCTGGCTTGCCGTGGCGCCCATGGCGCTCGCGGGGATGCTGACGACCCCGCTTCATCTCGTCGGGGCGGCGTCGGTGCTGCTCGTGGGCTCCGCGCTGGGGAGTGATGCCTCGGTCTCGTCGCGCGTGGCGGCCATGGTCACGACGCTGGGAGCTGCCGTCTGCGCCTACCGCCTGGCATCGGTTCGCCGGGGCGCCGCAGCGTCAAGCGGGGCCGACGGGCATGCGTGGGTGCAGGCCGCGCGCAGCCCCTCCGCGGTGTCCGAGGACGATGATGCCCGGATGATGCGTGACGCGAGCCGCACGGTGCGCGAGTCGCTCGACCGTACGCTGACGCTCCTGCGCGCAGGCCTCCGTGGCCGGACCGCCGTGGTGATCTGGCTCGACTCGAGGCATCGAACGGCCCGGGTCAGGGCAGCAGAGACCTCAGTCGCGGGGCTTGTCACCGAGGCCTTCAACGAGCGCGAGGGCCTGCTCGGGCTCATGCACGCTGACGAGACGCCGCGGATGCTCTCGGGAGTCGATGCTGCCGGCAGCTTCTTGCCCTGGTACGAGCACGCACCGGGGCCGAGCCACGTGATTGGGGCTCCCATCCGGCACGAGGGCCTGCTCCTCGGCTTTCTCGTCGTCGACCGCGACGCGAGCTTTCGTCCCTACGATGACGTCGATGCCCTCGCGGTCGCGACGGCGGCAACCGACATTGTCTCGACGCTGCATACCGAGCGTCTTCTGGTCGATGCGGCGCACTCCCGTCGCGAGACAGCCCTGCTCTACGAGGCTGCCGAGGCCCTCAACAACGCGCTGACGCCCGATGAGGTGTGCGCGACGGCGCAGCGCCTACTGCGCCGGATCGCCACGATCGACGCGGTGGTGATCTGCAGGTTCGACCAGGACTCGGGCACCCAGCGCGTCATCTTCGCAGACGGAGACTGCCGGCACCTGATCGACCACGAGTTCGACGACGACATGAGCGTGGCGGCGCTCTCGCTGCGGCGACAGCACGTGCTTCCTTACAACGGCCGGATCGAGTCCGCCGACCTGCCCGTCTTCGGACGGAACGTCTCGCTTGAGCGTCATCGCAGCCTGCTGGTCTTTCCGCTTGAGATGGGACACCGCCCGGTCGGGACCGCAGCCATCGCGAGCGCGTCCGAGGACGCCTTCGACGTCACGGTGCGCGACCGTGCGAGGCTGATCGTCAACTACGTCGCGGCGGCGTTGTCGAACGCCCTCGCCTATTCGAACATGGTCCACCGGGCGACGACCGATGGCATGACAGGGCTGCTGAACCACCGCACGTACAAGGAGCGCGGCGCCGAGGCGCTTGCCCGGGTCCAGCGGTCGGGCCGGGCGCTCTGCGTCATCATGTGCGACATCGACCACTTCAAGAAGGTCAACGACACCTACGGCCATGCCACCGGCGACGATGTGATCCGCGGCGTGGCGGGTGTCCTCAAGAACTCGCTCCGACGCATCGACCTTGGAGCGCGGTATGGCGGCGAGGAGTTCGCCGTGCTCCTCGAGGACGCAGACATCGATGCTGCCGCGGCGCTCGCCGAACGCCTTCGGCAGGCGGTGGGCGCGCTCTCGTTCGACAGTTCAGGCCGCACGCTCAAGGTGACCCTGAGCCTGGGGGTGGCCGAACGGCGAGGCGACGAGTCACTCGCCACGCTGATCGAGCGGGCCGATGCGGCACTCTACAGCGCCAAGAGGTCGGGACGCGACCGGGTTGTCGCCGACCGGCACCGCGTCACCAGCGCCTCGCGCGGCTGAACCTCAGCCCACGCAGATCCCGATGGCGCGAGCGGCTCGGCAGAGCTGGCCCTGAGGGTCGATCTGCTTGTTGCGCCCGATGGCATCCTTGAGGTCGACATCGCCGATCTCCGTGCCTCGAAGGCAGACCATGCGACCGAAGGAGCCTGCTGCGATCAGTTCGACCGCATGGTGCCCGAAGCGGGTGCCAAGCAGCCGGTCGAAGTGGGAGGGAGAACCGCCACGCTGGATGTGCCCCAGCACCGTCGCCCGTGCCTCGAAGGGCGTGTCCTGCTCGATGCGCTGCGCGAGCTGCTCGGCGGCCCCTCCCAGCCTTGCGTTGGTGCTCTTGCCGCTCGACGCGCGGTACGACGGCGCCTCCCCCCTCGGGAACGCCCCCTCTGCGACGATCGCGACCGAGAAGGTCAGCCCATTGCGCTGACGCTCGTGGATCTTGGCGAGCACGTTCTCGAAGGCGTACGGGATCTCAGGGATGAGGATGATGTGGGCCCCCCCGGAGATTCCGGCGTGCATGGCGATCCACCCGGCATGCCGTCCCATCACCTCGAGGATCATCACGCGGTCGTGGCTCTCTGCGGTGGTGTGGAGGCGGTCCAAGGCCTCCATCGCGATGTTGACGGCGGTGTCGAAGCCGAAGGTGTAGTCGGTGGCGTCGAGGTCGTTGTCGATCGTCTTGGGGACACCGACGACCCGGACACCGCGCTCCCGGAACTGCTGCGCGATCGTCTGGGTGCCATCGCCGCCGACAAACAGCACGCAATCGATGCCCTCAGACTCGAGCCGGGCGAACATCTGGTCAGAGACGTCCTTGACCACGGTCACGCCCTGCTCGACGACGGGGTAGTGAAAGGGGTTCCCGCGGTTCGTGGTGCCAAGGATGGTGCCTCCGCGCGGCAGGATCCCGCGCACGGTCGCCGGGGTCAGCCTCGGGAGCGGCCCGGGCTGGAGCAGCCCCTGCAGGCCATCCTCGATGCCGAAGACTTCCCATCCATACTGCACGACGGCCGTCCGGACCGCGGCGCGGATCACGGCATTGAGCCCGGGGCAGTCGCCTCCCCCGGTCGAGATCGCAATCTTCATCAGCTGCCTCACCTTCTTGTCAGTTTTGCCAACAACCGTTACGGGCCGCGTGTTCTGGCAGCCTCGTGACGATGCCTCGTGAATAGGATCACACGAGTCCCGTCAACGGGGGGCGCGAGACGAACCGCGCGTCCTATCTCTGACCCAAGGGTCCAACCATGATTCGCACCGCCTTTGTCCGAGTTGTCCTGCTCGCCTCGATGCTGTTGACCGCCGCGCCGGCCTGGGCCGGAGATGGTCAGTCGCTGTTGAAGTACCTTCCGGCCAACTCCAAGCTTGTCCTCAACGTCAACGTGGCGGCGCTGCGGCCGACGCAGACGTACCAGATTGCGGCGAACACGCTCCGCAACACCAATACCTTCCAGAACGCACAGACGAAGCTGGGGAACCTCGACCCCAACCTCATCGACACGATCCTGATCTCGAACATCGACCAGAACCCCGATGACCCGCAGCTGCTGGTCGTGCTCGAGGGACGCTTCAACAAGGCCCAGATCGAGGCCGAGTGCGCGAAGCGGACCGAGGTGACCAAGGAGACATTCGAGAATGTGCCGATGTGGGTTGCCGGGCCGCGCGAGGCCGCCGGCTTCGCTGCGGACAACATCATCGTGATCGGGTCGAAGGAGGCCGTGGCCGCCGCCATCAAGGGGGCCCCGACCGCTCCCGCCGACGCCATCGGGCGCTTCGGCGCGCTGAGCGCCCATCTCCGCGCAGTCGACAAGACCCAGGAGGTCTGGTTCGCGACGAGCGTCTCGCAGCGCACCGCGGCTCGCAATCCCCAGGTCGCCGGGTACAAGGCGATCCGCGGGGCGATCGACATCGGCGCCGGCATGAGCCTCAACGCCGTCGCGACGATGGACAGCGCAGACACCGCTGCGCGCCGGGCCACCGAGATCTCGGCCAACGTCTCCGCGTCGGCAGCCGCCCCTGAGCTTCGCGCGTTCGGGCTGCAGCCGGTCTTCCAGTCCACTCGGGCGGCCGCGACCGGCGCAGACATCACGATCACCAGCGGGCCCTACGATCAGGGTGTCTGGACTCAGATGGTCCGGACCTTCTCGGCCGTCCTCGCCGAAGAAATCCGCTGAGCCTCGACGCGCCGGTTGCCTTCTGGCGCATACACGGTCAAA
>JBILLP010000137.1:0-7857 GCA_044376025.1 Bradymonadia bacterium | reverse complement strand
ATCGAGGTGTAGCTGAGCCGGCGCCAACGAAACCCATTTCGCAGTGCGACCTGCGCAGCCGCCCATGTCGCGGACTCATCGGGAGGCGAGGCCTGCTGCGGCGCCACGGCCATGCCCCCGGGAATCACGGGCTGGAGGTCGCTCCGGCTCAGCCAGCGCCATGAGAACCCGTCCCCGATTGCGTCGCGGCACGCATCGAGCTTCTGCTCGAACTCCGCGATTTGTTGGGCGAGCTTTTGGTCGTCGCTCATTGAATTCGTACTGCTCTTCGCCCCGGTGCTTGCCCGCTTGCTCGCTTGAGCAGTCGGCGAACCGAACCGGAACGCCAACTTGGTGAAGGTTGACTTGCTCGCGGCCAGGCTGGCCCAGACGAGCAGGCGCCGCTTCGCCCGCGTACAGGCGACATAGCTCACGCGGACGTCATCCTGGATGACCTCGGCAGTGTGGAGCTTGAATTCCTCCTGGTAGTGATTGCTCGTCTTCGTCAGTGGTCGGCGTGCGTCAAACACACGGCGCCCATCCTTGTGAAACACGCGCGCCATCGACTTCCCGTGACTCCGGCCCCTCCACGCGAAGGGCAACATCACGATATCCCACTGCAGCCCCTTGCTCCGGTGCATCGTGATGACCTCGACCGCGTCGTCGGCCTGCAGGGTGCGTGCGAGCGCGTCCGAATCCTCGGCGCCCGTCACCTGCGCGGCGAGCCAGGCCTCAAGCGAGGCCGGCTCGGCCCCCACCTCACGGGTCGCCCCGAGCAGCAGTTCGAGCACCTGCCTGACATGCAGCACGCGCTGGCGTCCCTCAGGCATGCGCCTGAGGCGCTGCCACCCGCCGAGCTCGCGCATCCAGCCCTCAAAGCCGGCAAGCAGACCTCGGCGGTTCACCTCCTCGACCATGCGGCTGACACCATTCACCCACTCCGCCCATGCGGGGCTGTTCCCTGCGATGTGCGCGGCGAGCTGCTCCGCGCCCCAACCGAGCCACGGGGTGAGTGCAAGGCGCTTGAGCCGCGACTCGTTCGAGGGGTCCGACAGCACCGACAACCACACACTCAGCGTGGTTGCCTCCTCCGTCGCGAAAATCGAGGTACGGCTTGCAGAGACTGGGATGCCGGCCCTCAGGAGTACCCTGCGGACCTTAGCAATGTCGGCGTTCGCCCTGCACAGCACCGCGATCGAACCCTTTTCGCCTGCGGCCCGTAGGTCAGCGATCGTTCGGCATACCGAGGAGAGGGAGATCGCAGTGCGGAGTGGCGAAGAGTCCTTGCGGTTGCCGATGACTTCTTGACCAATCGCGAGAAAGCTCATCCCCGCGTGAGGGTCGGTTCCCAGGGCTGCGGCGTGCAGAGGCTGGGCCTCGATTCCCGCGACGCCAAACACAGCGTTCCCTGCAAAGTACCCGTTGAGCGCCTCGAGCAGCCGAGGCTCGGACCGGTAGTTGTCAGAGAGACTCTCGATCTGGGTCACGCTCGCGTCGCTCCGTGCCTCGATGTAGACGTGCACGTCGGCGCCTCGAAACCTGTAGATCGCCTGCTTGGGATCCCCGACGACAATCATCAGCCGGTTGCCGGCAGCCGATTCGACAAAGACCGCCCGCAGGGACTCCCACTGCAGCGTATCGGTATCCTGGAACTCATCGACCAGGCAGACATCGTAATCGGCACGGATCGCCTCAGCGAACCAGTCGCTGGCCTGGGCACCTGCGAGACGGTCGTGAACGGCGCGGAGCATCTCCGGGTAGGTCACACGGCCTGAGCGGGCGAGCGCTTGGGGCAGCTCTTCAAGCAACACCCGTATCCACTCGCCAACGACGGCGTTTGCCGCGCCGAGAGCGTCACCTGCGGCAGGCACTTCGGCATCCTCATCGTTGTCAGGCGCCTGGAGGTCAGTGCCCGCCACGGTCTTGAGGTAGCCGTCTACCCGCTCGCGCCAGTCCGCCAAGGGCTCAGGGAGGATGTGCGCCACGCCCGCGTTGCTCAGCGCCTGGGCGAGACCTGCAGCCGTGTCTGGCTTGAGCGCCGCCAGCCCCGTCACCAGGTTGCCCCGACGCTCATCATCGGAGTACCAGAAATCGCCGAGAGTTCGGTCGGCGAGCTCAGACACGATCGCCTCGGTGCTTGACAGAAGCTCCCGGTTCGACGCGTTGCCCAGCTCTGTCGAGAACCGGGTCAGCAGTCGCTGGCAGAAGCCGTGGATCGTCGTGATCGGGGCGGCGTCAAGTTCCGCGATGGCGCGTCGCAGGCGCGTCTCGAGGGCCGACAGGTCTCCCTGGACCGCCAGCACCGCATCCTCGACAAACACGCGGAGGTCCGCCTTGGCACCCTGGCGCATGGCCGCGGGACAGGTCCGGAGCACGTCCACAAGCCGCTGGCGGACCCTCCTCTTCAGCTCCGCGGTCGCCGCGTTGGTGAAGGTCAGCAACAGGATCCGCGTAACCGGGATGTCGCGAACCGCCACCAACCAGGTCACGATGTCGACGAGGGCGTGGGTCTTCCCGGTGCCGGCGCTGGCCTCGACAAACACGAGACCCGAGTCCGGAAGTCGACCGTAGAGTCCACTCATGGCTTGCCTCCCTTCTTCGACTCCGCGGGTTCAACCCGGAGTGTCCGGACAAGGGGGAGCCCAACCTCCGTCATCCACCGGAGCGCGTCCGCATCCCACACGGTAGCGCCTTCGCCCTCGGTCTCTGACAGCCGGGGCCACGGGGCATCGAGCACTGCGAGCAATTCAGGGGGGCTCGCGTAGCTCAGTTTCTTGTCGTAGCCTTCACCCTTGGAGGCTCTGGCCGCATCGGCATGCTCGGCCGCGACCTCGAGAAGCAGGTTCACGAGGTCGGGGTCCTCGTGCTGGTCGTTCGCAGACGTGATGACGCTGTCTGCAAGCAAGGTCTCGACACTCGCCCTGAAGGGTCGTCCGAGCGCAACCGCGCGCATGGTTGCCAGCGCCGCAAGGCGCTCCTCGGCGCGGTCCGGCACCTCGAATCGATGCCAACGACCGCCGGCCGTGGCGTTCTTGGTCAAGTCAGGCCCGTACACCCGGAGGCAGGTGTCGTTGAATGCGGCCGCGTTGCAGAGCAGGTTGACCCAGATTTCGAGCCGGTACCTGCCCCTCTCGAGTCGAGGCACCACCAGCACCGGATCGCCGTTCGGATCGCGCCAAGGCTGAGGCACGGTGAGCATCGTGCCGCCACCCACATCGATGATCTCCGGCTCCCCGGCCGACTCCCTGATCTGCTCCGCGCGGAGCGCGAGGATCGGGTGTTGGGCTGCTGCGAACAGACTGGCCATGGCCACGCGGCCGAGGTTCCCCTGCGCCACAGCCCCCTGCCGCAGCAGGTGCTCACGGGTCTGTCGCTTCAACTCCTCGACCTCGAGCCCCGGCTCCCGGACTGCGCGCAGGAGCAGCTCCCTCGTCAGGCTGGATTTCTCGCGTCGCGAAAACACGCTCGGCTCTGCCTCGGGCAGGGGGTCGCAGCCTTCGCTGCGGATGCGCAGCGTCGTTGAGGCGTACTCCGACAGTGGCTCCGCGACGGCGCGGTAGAGGTTGCGGACCGTGATGGTGCGCTGCAGCGACGGCTCGATGTTGTCGGGGGCCGCCGGCGGGGGCGGGTCGTCCTGGGCGGGCGGTTCGACCGCCGGGATGCGAGGCTCCTGCTGCGCTTCTTCGAGCAGGAGGCTGCGAACGGAGACGCCCCCGTTGCACTCGATCGTCGCGTCGAGGGTATCGAGCAGCTCGTCGACCGGCGCCGACAGCGGGAGCTTCTCGCCCGAGTCCGCATCGACGGCGCTGCAGAACACCCAGAAGGCCTCACGTGCAGCGCAGAGCGCCTCGAGAAAGAGGTGACGGTCCTCATCGCGCGCGTCGGGGTCGCCGCGGCGCGGCTTCGCTCGCATCGGGTCCACCGAGTCGCGCCGTGCCACCCGCGGAAAAAGCTGCCCGTCGAGGCCGAGCAGCACAACCACCCTGAAGGGGATGGCGCGCATCGGCACCAGTGAGGCCAGCGTGATGCCACCGCCCCCGCGTACCTCGTCAGACCGACGAGCCGTGAGTCGCTCCGAGAGCATCGCGGCCCAGACCACCAGGTTGACCTCAAGGGCCGGCGCGGCGTCACCCTGGCGCCCGCCTTCACGCTGGAGCCCAGCAAGGGTCTCACGCAGCTGCTGCGCTTCTGCCGCATCGGTTTTCGCGGCAAGCGCGTCGACCAGCTCGTTGGCAATCTCGCACCATGATGCGACCGGCATCGGACCGCCCCGAAGGCCCCTGATGATGCCACCGAGCAGGTCGAGCGCCTCGGTGAAACTGCCAAGCAGCGACAGCCGCATGCCCTCGACCATGCCCGCCGGGATCGGATGGCCCTCCAGCTCGAGACCCGGTGGCAGCACCGCGCCGAATGCCAGCCTCTCAACCGCTGACTGCAGGCTCGCGACCGATCCCAGGCCTTGCGCCACCGAGGTGCGGTCCTCGGTGTCGAGCCCCCAGCGGGTGTTCGTCTGCTCGAGCCAAATCCTGAATGACGACTGCGCGGCGTCATCGAACCCGAACCGCGACGAGACGGCGCGCAGGCGAAGCCACCGCAGCGCCGCCTCGCCGGTCGTGCGGCCCTGTGCGAGCTCGTTGACGAAGAGGAGCGCCTCGGAGAGCGGGGGCGAGACATCTGCGATGCGCGACGCGATCGTGACGGGGATGACCGGCGGGGCACCCTCGCCGCCGCTCGCCTGCTCGAAGACAGCCCGCACGAGCGGACCAAAGGTCTCCATGTCGGGCGTCATGACCAGCACATGGCGCGCCCCGAGGCCGGGTTGCGTTGCGAAGCGCTGCAGCAAGCGGTCGCGAAGCTCCTCGACCTGTCGGCGTGGGTCGGTGCAGGCGACGATCCGGATCGAGGTGTCGTTTTCGGCGGCGATGAGTTGCTCGCTTGAGCGGCGAGCGGTCAGCTCGTCGGCAGACAGCCCGTCCAGCAGGTCGTCCTGCACCCGCTGCAGCAGGGTTGGCTCCGGGGCCTGGCTCCAGCACCAGAGGTCATCGACCAGGGCGTCGTCACGCTCTGCGAAGGCGACCTGGACGGTGCGCGTCTGGGCCCCTGACGCCGCGAGCATCGGGTGCGCGGTGCCCGAACGCACGACCCTTCTGCCAAGCCGAGGATAGGCTGAGGGGTCATCGAGCAGCGCGAGCGTAGGCTCGAGCGAGTATACGCAGGTCGGCATCAGGTCCGACAGCGGCCCGAGCACGCTGAGGAGGCTGCGGGAGAGCGCGGAGAGGCCGAAGAGGTGGATGCTCGAGACCCGCTCGGGGGCCCGGACATCGGCGAGTCGCTCGAAGCGGAGCGGGCCTCCGCGGTCTGAGAGCAGCTGCTGGGCAAGCGGAACGAACCATTCGGCGTGACCCCAGTCATCGAGGTCGTCAGGAACCTCGCCTGCGCGGAGCGGCTCCAGCCAGTCGACCCGGTGGTGGGCGAGCCGTTCGAGGTGGGAACCCATGACCGACGCGAAGGACCACCAGCCGGCGTCAATGGTCGAGAGCGCCCGGAGACCTCCGGGCTGTGGGCCGGCGGCTCGGCCGGCGAAGTAGCTGAGCAGTTCCCACCGCAGGGCCTCGGAGCGCCAGGGCCGGCTCGAGGCTG
Source organism: Bradymonadia bacterium (assembly GCA_044376025.1). Classification (GTDB taxonomy): domain Bacteria; phylum Myxococcota_A; class Bradymonadia; order REDH01; family REDH01; genus JBILLP01. Next base: position 2,238 of record JBILLP010000137.1, on the reverse strand, counting down.
CGTCCCTCGGCGAGACCTCGTCGAGCAGGCCTGACGGCATCACGAAGCGGACGTTGGCGCAGATGCCGCGCTGGGCGGCCAGCGACTCACGGACCCAGCGCTCCATGCCACGGGTGCCGACCACGACGAGCGGCGCCTCGATGGGGTTCCCCCCTCTGGCGTCGATCTCGTTGGCCAGAGCCTCTACGAGCGACTCAAGCCGGTTCGAACGGCGGAGCAAGTACATGCAGAGAGCCCCCTCACGCGATGAGTGCGGGGAGCCTACCGTGAACCGGCGCGGATGAGAAGCCGACCGTTCGCCCTGCGGCTAGAGTTCCTGCCCACCGGTCGGCGCAAAGCTGCCCCGGTGCCGGACGTCCATGCCCTGGGCCATGAAGACGACCTGCTCGGCCACGTTGGTGGCGTGGTCGGCGATGCGCTCGATGTACTTGATGACCGACTGCAGGTGGATGCCGCGCTCGACGGCGTCACTGTCGGCAAGCATGTCAGCGAGGATTTCGCGGAAGATGTGGTGGTACATCTCATCGACCTCGTCATCGCGCGAGATCACCGCCTGGGCCTGCGCGACATCGGCACGGGCAAAGGCGTCGATGGCATCGCGGTACATCGAGACGGCGAGGCGGCTGAGCTGCTGCACGTCGTTGGTCTCGCGCAGTGGCGGCGCGGCGTTGAGGTCGAGGACCCGCTCGGCGATATTGGCAGCGAGGTCGGCGATGCGCTCAATGTCGGTGACCAGCTTGAGGGCGACCGAGATGAAGCGAAGGTCCGAAGCCATCGGCTGCCGCTTCGCGAGCAGAAGGAGGCACATCTCGTCGACCTCGACCTCGTCGCGGTTGACCCTCGCGTCGTCGGCCAGTGTCTGCCGGGCGAGCATGGTGTCGCGCTCGACGAGCGCATCGACGGCGCGCTCAGTCATCTCCGCCGCGCGCTCAGCCATCAGGACGATACGCTCCCGGAGCACGTTCAGCTCGGATTCGAATTCGCTGTCGGTGTGACGTTTCATCGGTGTCACGCTCACGGGCTAGCCGAACTTCCCGGTGATATAGTCTTCGGTACGGGAGTCTCGAGGTGAAGTAAACAGGCGGTTTGTCGGCGCGAGCTCGACGAGCTCGCCCATCAAGAAGAAGGCCGTCGAGTTCGAGACCCGGGCTGCCTGCTGCATGTTGTGGGTGACGATGACGATGGTGTACCTGCCCGCGAGCGAGTGGATCAATTCTTCGATGCGCGCGGTGGCGATTGGGTCCAACGCGGAGCAGGGTTCGTCCATGAGCAGCACATCGGGCTCGACGGCCAGTGCGCGGGCGATGCAGAGGCGCTGCTGCTGCCCGCCCGACAGGCTCATCCCGGGCTCACGGAGCTTGTCCCTGACCTCATCCCAGAGGGCGGCGCCGCGGAGTGACTTCTCGACAATCTCGTCGGCGCGCCGCCGCTCGAGCGTGCCGGTGAGGGTCAAACCCGACAGCACATTCTCGCGGATGCTCATCGTGGGAAAGGGATTCGGCTTCTGGAACACCATGCCAACCCGACGTCGCAGGAGCACCGGGTCGACGTCAGCGGCGTAGATGTCCTGGCCGGCGAAGGTCACCGCCCCCTCGACGCGCGCGCCCGTCCCGAGCTCGTGAAGGCGATTGAGGCAGCGGATGAAGGTCGACTTGCCGCAGCCCGAGGGGCCGATGATGGCGGTGACGCGGCCACCGTCGATGCTCATCGAGACGCTCTTGAGCACCTGCTTGGTGCCGTAGAAGGCGCTGAGCGCGCGCGCCTCGATGGCGGTGTCGAAGGTATCGGACTCTCCGCTGCCGCTCGACAGGGTGACACGCATGGGCGTGGGTTGGTTCGTAGACGGCATGCGGACTCGGTCGGGTTCAGGTTCGGTTGCGCTGCAGTCGATTCCGCAGAATCACGGCCGTTGCATTGAGCAGCAGCACGGCTCCAAGCAAGACGACGATGCCGGCGGCCGCGTTGACCTTGAAGGCCTCCTGCGGTCGCGAAACCCAGTTGAAGATCTGGATCGGGAGCGTGCTGTACTGGGACATCGGCGAGTCGGGCAGGAAGGTGATGAAGGTCGCGGCGCCGACGAGGATCAGTGGCGCCGACTCCCCGAAGGCCCGCGACAGCGCGAGGATTGACCCGGTCAGCATGCCGGGTGCCGCGAGCGGGAGGACAATCTGCCTGACCATCTGCCATCGTGTGGCGCCCATGCCGAGCGCCGCCTCGCGGAGGCTATTCGGAACCGTC
>JBILLP010000135.1:0-7900 GCA_044376025.1 Bradymonadia bacterium | reverse complement strand
TCGATCGACACCTTCTTGTTCGCGCTTGCCTATGCCCGGGAGCGCGGGGAGGCCGACCTGCCGTACGGGCTCGCGCACGACCTGGTGCTCCGCATCCCGGGGCTCAACCAGTTCCTTGCCCCGCTCGGCGTGGTCCGCGCCTCGCCGGGCAACGCGCGGCGCCTGTTCGCCGCGGGCCGCAAGGTGATGGTCTACCCGGGGGGCGACGTCGAGTCGATGCGGAGCTTCTGTGACCGTGACCGCGTGACCTTCGACGGACGCACCGGGTTTGCCCGCATGGCGATCGAGCACGGGGTTCCGATCGTGCCGGTGGCGGCGGCCGGGGCCCACGGCACGCTGCTGATCCTGTCGAGTTCGAAGACGCTGGCGAGGCGCCTGGGGCTCGAGCGTTGGCTCCGCATCAAGGTGCTGCCCGTGGCGCTCTCGCTGCCATGGGGCCTGACCGTGGGGCCTGTCCCGCCCTACTGGCCCCTCCCGACCGGGATCTCGATCGAGGTGCTCGAGCCGATCCGGCCCGAGCGGACCGGCCCGGAGGCGGCGGCCGACGCCGCCTATGTGGCGCAGCTCGCGGCGCAGGTGGAGCAGGCGCTGCAGGAGGCGGTCACGAGGCTGTCAAAGGAGCGCCGCGCAGCGAGGCGCCGCCGTGGGTGGCTCCGTCGCCGGGACCACGGGGCCGCCCCGGGCGCAGGTCGACAGAGCCGAGCGACGGCTGGGTCCGGTTGACCCAAGGGGCCTGTCTGCTAGTCGCCGGATGCATGCGAAAGACCATCGCGATCGCGAACCAGAAGGGGGGAGTCGGCAAGACCACGACCGCGGTGAACCTCGGCGCCTGTCTTGCCGCCCTGCACTACCGGACCCTGCTCGTCGACTTCGACCCGCAGGGGAACGCCAGCTCCGGGGTGGGGTGTGACCGCGATGCGATCGAGCACTCCGTGTACGGCGTGCTTGCCGGTGCCGTCGCGACGCGTGAGGCGATTGTCGCGACGAGTGTCGCGCTGCTCGACCTGCTGCCGGCGCGCACCGAGCTCGCGGCCGCAGAGATCGAGCTGGTGACGGTGGCTGACCGCGAGCACATCCTGCGGGACGCGCTCGCAGAGGTCGCCGACGACTACGACTACATCGTCATCGACTGCCCGCCGTCGCTCGGCCTGCTCACGCTGAATGCGCTGTCGGCCAGCGACACGGTCCTGATCCCCATCCAGGCGGAGTATTACGCGCTCGAGGGCCTCGCGCGGCTCCTCGACACGATCGAGCTTGTCCGCCGGGGCCTCAATCCCCGCCTGCGGATCGAGGGGATGCTGATCACGATGCACGACGCCCGGAACAACCTTTCGCGGCAGGTCGAGGATGAGGTTCGGCGTCATTTCCCGGCGTACAGCTACGAGACGGTGATCCAGCGCAACGTGCGGCTCAGCGAGTCACCGTCGTTCGGCACGCCGATCATCACCTACGACATCGAGTCCCGCGGCGCCCGCAACTACATGGCGCTGGCCCGCGAGTTCGTGGAGCGGAACCGGGGCAGCGAGGAGGCACCATGAGCGGCGAGGCGCGAACCCCCCTGCGTCGAGGCCTCGGGCGCGGGCTCTCGGCGTTGATCCCGGCGGCCGGGAAGGAGGATCCCCCGCCCTCGCCCGCGGCGACGACCGAGGTGGGTTCCCCGGCTGCAGCCGCGGCGGCCGAAGGCCGCGTGTTCGAGGTCGCCCTCGACCTGGTCGTGCCGATGCGCGAGCAGCCGCGCAGCGAGTTCGATGCCGACGCGCTCGAGGAGCTCGCCCGCTCGATCTCGGAGTCGGGCGTACTGCAACCGCTGCTGGTGCGACCGATCGAGGACGGGCGCTTCGGCCTGATCGCCGGTGAACGACGGCTGCGCGCGAGTCGGCTCGCCGGCAAGGCGACGGTGCCCGTCCTCGTCCGGGACGCCTCGGAGCTGCAGGCGTTCGAGCTCGCGCTGGTCGAGAACATCCAGCGTGAGGACCTGAACCCGATCGAGGAGGCAGAGGCCTTTCGGCGCCTCATGGATGAGTTCGGACTCACGCAGGACGACGCCGCACGACGCGTCGGCAAGAGCCGGTCCACCGTGGCCAATGCGACACGCCTGCTCAAGCTCGGACGGCCGATCCAGGACCTGATCCGATCGGGCGGCCTGAGCGCCGGCCATGCCCGCGCGGTGCTCTCGCTGCCCGAGGCGCACCACGCTGAGCTGGCGGAGCGGATTGTGACCGAGGGGCTGTCGGTCCGGGCCGCCGAGGAGTTCGCGCGGGCGATCCGCGAGGGCCGGGATCCCCGGCCTGTCGAGGTCGAGGCCCTTGCGCCCCCGGTGGCACCCTCTGCCGACGAGACCGCTGGCGATGCCCTGCCCGCGGGGGCGCACGACGGCCACGACGAGGTCGCCAGCCTCGACGCCATCCACGACCCCCGGCGCGGCACGACCCGCCCGGCACCGCCGCGGCCGCGCCAGCCGGAGCCTGAGCTGCGGCCGGCACTGCGCGACGTCCAGCGGCGGCTCCAGCAGCACTTTGGAACCCGGGTCGTCATCGCCCCGCGCGCCGATGGCTCCGGCGTGCTCGAGATCCACTTCGCCAACGACGAGGTGCTTCAGGGCGTGCTCGACACGATCTTCTTCTGACCCGCAGCCCCGCGTCAGCCGGCAGACTCAGCCCGCCGGCGACTCCTCGCGCTGCACCCTGCGGTCACGGGCCAGGGTCAGCAGGCCCGGCAGCAGGCCGATCGATGCCACCATGCAGACGCTGATGCTCACGACCGCGAGTTGACCGAGGGTCCTGATGCCCTGGTGGTCGACGAAGAGCAGCCCGACGAAGCCCGATACCGTCGTCAGCGCCGCAGCGACCACCGAGTTGCCGGTGGTCCGCAGGATGAACCAGAGCCGATCCCGGCCCTCCTCGGTGTACCGGTGATAGATGTGGGTCGCGCCATCGATGCCGATGCCGAGCGCGGTGGGCAGCACGACCATGTTGAACAGGCCGAGCTTCATGTCGAACAGCCACATCCAGGCCACCGTGATCAGCGATCCCGCAGCGAGGGCGACGAGGCAGATCGCGGTGGCGAAGAGGTTCCTGAAGTCGAGCAGCAGCACCAGCACCAGGCTCACCATGACGAGCCAGAAGATGCGCTCCCCGTCGGCCTGCACGTAGCGAACCACGTCAGAGATGATGAAGCCGCTGGTTGAGACGCGGGCGTCTCCCATCGACGTCGGGATCGACTGGTAGCGCTGCTGAAACGCCTCGACGCTCTTGGCGTCGGCGTCGTTGTAGTTGCCGTACAGCACGCCGATGCGACCGAAGGTGCCGTCCTTCTCCGTGAGCGGGCGGCGAATCCAGTCGGGGAGCTCCTCGGGGCCGAACTTCTCGACGTCGCTGAGCTCAAGCAGCGCATCGACGGCATCCCCCTCCTTGCCGCCGATGTTCCGGACGGCGCGGCGATCGAGGACATCGTGCAGATCGGCGATCACCTCGAGCCGGGCGTCCATGTCCGAGGGCAAGAAGGTCTCGACGGTCAAGAAGGAGTTCAGCATGGGGTCCTTCTCCTTGAGCCGCTGCCGAAGGACCTGATGCACCTCGCGCATCTGGGCCTCGCTCTGCCCGAGGATGACGGCGGGCGTGCTGCTCTTGCCTGCGCCGAGCGCGCTCCCGTAGCGGATGGTCTGCCGCGGGCCTCCCGACTGGAGCTTCTTGAGGTTGTACTCGAACTCGATCCTGGGCGCGACGACCGCCCCGAGCACTGCGACCGCCGCGACAATCAGCGCGGCACCGCGCATGAGGGCGATGCCGCGACCCGGCGCGCCGGCAGCCGCCGACGGCTTCGCACGGCGCTTCGAGGCGCTGACCCGCTCCGTGGCGCCAATCAGCGCCGGGACCACCAGGAAGGTCGAGAGCAGGCAGATCGTCACACCCAGCGTGCAGACGACACCAAACTCCTTGAATCCCTCGAAGTGGGCGAAGACCAGCATGATCAGCGCCACGACCGTCGTCAGCCACGCCGAGATCAGCGCGCGGCCGGTCTTCCACAGCGAAAGGAAGATCGCCTCGGGCCAGGCGTGGCCCTCGTCGTACTGCTCCCGCGAGCGACCGTAGACGTGGATCGCGAAGTCGATGCCCATGCCGACGAGCATCGCGAAGACGAAGGCGGTCAGGATGTTGAGCCGCCCGTAGGTCAGCTCGATGATGCCGAAGGTCCACGCCTGGCCCACGAACAGCGCCGGCAGGATGATGGGCAGCGAGCGAAGGTTCCTGAAGAACAGCACCAGCAGGAAGATCACGAGCCCCACCGAGAGGCTTGTCGCCCACGAGGCGTCGTCGGCAACCTGCTTGACCTCAAGGTAGCTGCGGTAGGGACCGACGACCATGGCCCGGAGCTCCGGATGGAAGCTCGTGGGGTCGAGCCTGGCGATCGCCGCCGTGCCATACTCGTAGGCCTGCCTGGCGTAGGCGGTGTCGGTGCTCCTGCCCTTGAGGCGCGCCGTGAGGACCGCGGTGGTGCCGCCGCGGGCAACGAGGTAGTCGGCGTACTTCTTCGGCAGCTTGGCGATGCGCTCGAGTTCGCCCGGGGCGCGGGGCGGTCCCCGTGGCGCAGCCACGGCGCCGGAGCCCTCGCTGACCTCGCCGGAGCCCTCACCCACCGCCTCGTCGATCGCCGCACGCGCCTCGGCGATCTGCTCGTCGGTGACGCCGAGCTCCGCAAGGGAGACCGGGTCAATCCAGGCGAATGGGTCGCGCCAGTTGACCTCCTCGATGGCCTCCGCCGTCCCGCTGCCATCGGACTCGAGGTCGATGAAGAGCGGGTTGTGCTCCGCCAGCTTCTTGCGGACGAGTCTCTGGACGTTCTCCTTGATGCGCTGCAGGTCCTCGACGTGCAGGAAGACCAGCGCGTGCCTCCGCAGGAACTCGCGGTCCTGCTTGACCTCGATCGACTCCGCCTCGGGCCAGTCCGCCAGCTCTGCGTGGATCGCGTCGATGAACCTTAGCGTCGCGAGCGGGTCGGGAGACTCCACCGCGATGACGAACTTGTCGCTCGACCCCTGACGGCTCCGGGCCTCGTCGAGCGCGATCACCGACTGCGCGTCGCCCGGGAGCAGGTCCTTGAGATCGGTCTTGAGCTCGAGCCGGGTCGCCAGGACCACCGACACGAGGGTCATGGCCGTGTAGAGCGCGAGCAGCAGCCACGGTCGACGAATCGCGAGGTCCGCGTACCACCGGACGAGCCGTTCGAGGTTCCTCATCGCTTCGCCTCCATCACTGTCGACCACCCGCGCGGCTCGGGTCCCGGGCGGCGCCGCGAAGCAAGCAACCGGCGGGCAGCCGGTCAAGCAGCGGACACGACGCGCTGTGGGGCGTTTCGTTCACCCGCTTCGGCCGCAGCGAGCCGGACGCTGGCCAACGCAGACAGCCGGGGTTAGCCGCACCCTGTCGAACACGGAGGCACATGATTCGCCGTTCCTTGAAGGCGGCGGGGCTGACCGCCCTGCTGCTCACCATGACGGGCGCTGCAGCCGCGGCACCCGGCATTGACGCAGAGCGCCGCGCGGCGGCAACCGAGCTGCTTCGCCAGAGTGACCAGGTCGTCGAGCAGATCCAGCAGCTTCGCGGGGTGCGGGCGACACGGTCCATCACGCGGGAGGTCGAGTCGCGGGCGACGCTGCGCTCGACCATCGCCGAGCTTGCGGCGCGCGAGCTGACGGCGGCGCAGGTCGAGTCGACGGATCGGCTCCTGACCTTCCTGGGCGTGCTGACGCCCGGGCAGGACTACCTGCAGCTCTCGCTCGACCTGCTCGAGGAGCAGATCGCGGGGTTCTACGACGAGGAGAGCCAGACCTTCCGCATCCTCGACGACATGCCTGCCGCGATGCAGCCGGCGATCATGGCGCACGAGCTCTTCCACGCGATCCAGGACCAGGTCTGGGACCTCGACCGGGTCCGCTCCTTTGGCGACATCGTGACCGACGTCGGCACCGCCCGGACTGCGCTCATCGAGGGCGACGCCCTTGCCGTGATGCTGATGTACCAGTCGGGGGGTGAGGTCGACCTGACGCGAAGCGCGGTGATCTCGAAGGCGCTGGGGGCCTCGACGAAGCGTCCGGAGTCAGGGGTCGCGGCGACCGTTTCGGAGCCGCTCTGGCAGTCGCTGGTGGCGCCCTACACGGTGGGGATGCGCTTTGTGACGACGGTGGCGCGCGAGCGGCAGTGGTCGGGGGTCGATGCGGTCTACCTCGACCCGCCCCGGTCGAGCGAGCAGGTGCTGCATCCCGAGCGCTACCTCGACCGCGATGAACCGACCTGGCTGACCTACCGGACCGGCATGCCCACCGACGCCCGCTACATCGTGGATGTGCTTGGTGAGTTCATGGGCCGCGAGGTGCTGGCGAACCTGCTCCGGGGCAGGGTGTCGCACGCCTCGGTCGAGCGGGGCATGGCCGGCTGGGACGGGGATCGCCTCGAGGGGTGGAGGCTCGAGGACGGCCGCGAGCGGGTCACCTGGCTGCTGGTGTGGGACTCGGTTGACGATGCGGAAAGCTTCGCCCGGGTGGCCTCGATGCTTGCGATCGACTGGGTCGGCGCGGATCCGGACCACCGGGCGGGTGCCTGGGGCGGCTCGGCGGAGGCGGCTTCGGACAGCGCGGCGCTGCGGGTCGAGCGGTGGGGCGACCTGGTCGCCGTGGTGCTCGAGAAGGGCGACGGGGCAGCGGCGGCGGTCCGACGAGATGAGCTCGCCGCGGTCACGGGAGCGATGCTCTGCAGCGCGGTGAGGCGATCCTACCCCCCGGAGTCGGCCGGATGGGATGCGGAGGGCTCCGGGGTGGGCGTCGCGGTGGGGCCAGCCCGGTAGACGCCGCGGGCGAGAGGCTCAGTCGAGCGGGCCGGCGTCGAGCCTCGCCTCGATGAACTTGCCGAGTTCGGCGCCGATGTAGCCGGCGACGTTGCCGTCGTAGGGCGTGAAGCCGCCCTTGCGACGGGCGCGGTTGAAGAGCATCAGCACGCCGAAGGCCCGCTCGCCGGACTGGATCGGCGCGACGAGGATGTTCTCCTCGGGGTAGCCGAGCTTCTTCTGCAGCGGCTCCGTGTACCGGGGGTCCTTGGTGGGGTCGATGATGCTGATCACGCGGCCGGACTGCAGCGCGTGGGCGGCGACGCCGCGCTCCATCGGGATTGTCACGTCGACGAGGGCCTTGTGGTTCTGCCCGCGGGCGGCAGCACAGTACAAGGTGCCGCCGCCGTCGGAGGCGAAGAAGATGGTCGTCGAGGCCGCCGGGATCAGCCGGTTGGCGAGGTCGACGACGAAGTCGATTGCGTCCTCGATCGCGTAGTTGTTCTCGGTGATGGTCGGCATCTCGAGGAAGGCGTCCTCGAGGGCGGTCTGCACGTCGTCGTTGGCGGCGGCGGGGGCGACGAGGTCGGCAGCGGCGGGGACCTTCTGGTTGTCGGTCGGCTTCCTTGCCTCAGCGAGGATTCGGCCCGGCTGCTCAGCGCCCGTGCGCCCCGCGGTTGCACCGATGGGGCGAAAGGTACCTGTGGCCTTGTCCTTGAAGCCGACGGGCCGGTGGCGATCCGAAGGCGTTGCGTCGGCCTTGCCAGGCGCCTGCGCGGGCTTGGAGCCCGCGATCGGGACCGAGCCGCTCACAGCGCGGATGACCTTGGCGTTCCGCTCCGACTCCGCGAGTTGCCTGACACGAAAGGTCACGCGGAGCCCTGGATGCGCGATCCGGGTGACGTCGGTGCCGAGCTCGACGGCGCAGCCCTCAAGGCTCTGGACCGCGAGCTGTCTCTGCTGGACGCCGGTGAAGAACGCGCGCATCCAGTTGTCGGCCTCGATCTGGTAGGTGCTGTCGAAGCCGCTGGTGTCGCCCGCCGGGATGAAGACCTCGTAGATCATCGAATCTCGCCTCGAA
>JBILLP010000003.1:0-24387 GCA_044376025.1 Bradymonadia bacterium | reverse complement strand
TGTGCGCGTCACCGGCAAGAAGCGTGACGACCTGCAGGACGTGATCGCGCTGCTCAAGTCCAACGACTTCGGCGTGGCGCTCCAGTACAAGAACTTCAGGGAGTAGGCCGTGTTCCGAAAGGTCCTGGTCGCAAATCGCGGCGAGATCGCCCTGCGCATCATCCGCGCGTGCCACGCGGTCGGAGCCCGGGCCGTGGCCGTCTACAGCGAGGCGGACCGGCAGTCTCCGCACCTCGCCCATGCCGATGAGACCGTCTGCATCGGTCCCGGGCCGGCGGCCCAGAGCTACCTCAACGCCGATGCGCTGCTCGAGGCCGCGATCTCGACCGAGTGCCAGGCGATCCACCCGGGATTTGGCTTCTTGAGCGAGAACGCCCGGTTCGCGGCGCGCTGCGAGCAGGTTCGGCTCCGGTTCGTCGGCCCGCGCCCGTCGAGCATGCGCATGATGGGCGACAAGGCGACCGCCCGCCGCACGATGGCTGCTGCTGGCGTGCCGATCCTGCCCGGCTCGCGCGAGACACTGCCGTCGGTTGAGGCCGCGCTCGAGATGGCGGATCGTGTCGGCTACCCGGTGCTGCTCAAGGCGACGGCAGGTGGCGGTGGCCGGGGCATGCGCAGGGTCGACGCGGCTGCCGAGCTCCGCGGTGCCTTTGAGGCCGCGAGCCGCGAGGCAGAGAAGGCCTTCGGTGACGGCGGGCTCTACATGGAGAAGTACGTCGTCGGTGGCCGGCACATCGAGTTCCAGGTCCTCGCCGACACCTACGGCAAGGTGATCCACCTCGGCGAGCGCGAGTGCTCAGTGCAGCGCAACCACCAGAAGCTCATCGAGGAGGCGCCCGGGAACCGCATCTCCGAGGCGCTGCGGTCCGGCATGGGTGAGCGCATCGTCACGGCGCTCGAGGCCATCGGCTACCAGAACGCCGGGACGGTCGAACTGCTGATGGATGCGGACGAAAGGCTCTACTTCATGGAGATGAACACCCGGATCCAGGTCGAGCACCCGGTGACCGAGATGATCACCGGGGTCGACCTCGTGGCCTGGCAGCTCCGGATCGCCGCCGGGCAGCGCCTGAGCCTCGCGCAGCAGGATGTCCGGGCCAGCGGGCATGCCATCGAGTGCCGCATCAACGCCGAGGACCCGACCCAGGGCTTCAGGCCCTCGCCGGGCACCGTCACGCACATGGAGCCACCGCCCGACGCTGGCACCCGGCATGTCCGGATCGACTCCCACGTCGTGTCCGGGTACCGGATCCCGCCGAACTACGACTCGATGGTCGGCAAGCTGATCGTCTGGGACGAGACGCGGCCGCTCGCTGTCGCGCGGATGCAGAGGGCCCTCGAGCAGACCCGCGTCGAGGGGGTGGCGACGACCATCCCGCTGCACCGGGCGATCCTTGAACACCCCGCGTTCGTCTCGGGGCACTACCACACCGGGTTCCTCGCGGATCACCCCGAGGTGTTCGCCCGCGCCGCGGCCATCGCCGCCGAAACCCCCGCAGGTTGACCGATGGCACGTACCATTCTGACCCCCATCGGCAGCGAACTCCGCGGTGAACAGGGCGCGGCCAACGCAGAGACCTTCGAGCGGCTTGAGTCCGTTCTCGACGCGCGCCGCGCCGAGCTGAAGCTCGGCTGGGGGGAGCGGTACCAGGATCGTGTCAGGGCCAAGGGCAAGCTCACCGCGTGGGAGCGCGTCGAGGCTCTCGCGGACGGTGCCGACCACGTTCGACCGCTGCTCACCTTCGTGAACTACGGGGACACCTTCGGAGAGGAGGCCAAGACGTCGCCGTCGGCTGGCGTCGTGACGGCAGCCGCCCGTGTGCATGGAAAGTGGGTCGTGGTCATCGCCAACGACAACACCGTCGCATCGGGGTCCTGGTGGCCACGCACCCCCGAGAAGATCATCCGCGCTCAGGAGCTGGCGCTCCGCATGCGCATTCCGATCGTCTACCTGGTCGACTGCTCGGGGCTCTTCTTGCCGGAGCAGGGACGCTCGTTCCCGGGGCGGCGCGGGGCGGGCCACATCTTCGCGATGAACGCCCGCCTGTCTGCCGCCGGTGTCCCACAGGTCTCAGGCGTGTTCGGCGACTGCATCGCCGGCGGCGGCTACATGCCGCTGATCTCTGACAAGGTCTACATGACCGAGTCGGCCTACATGGTCATCGCCGGCGCGGCGCTCATCCAGGGCGCCAAGGGGCAGAACCTCTCGTCGCTCGACATCGGGGGAGCCGACGTGCACGTGCACCTCTCAGGCTGCGCCGACTTCAGGGTTCCCGACGACCGCGCCTGCGTCGAGGCCATCCGTGCAGAGGTCGCCTCGCTGCCCACGTCGGCGGCTGGGTACTACCGATACGGGCTCGAGGCCGCGCCTCCCCATCACGAACCCTCGGAGCTGACCCGCCTGCTGCCTGCCCGCGCCAGCGAGCCCTACGAGGTCCGCGAGGTCATCTCACGGCTCGTCGACGACAGCCTGTTCTGGGAGGTCATGCCCGACCGCGGACACGAGGTCGTCACCGGAGTCGCCCGGATCGCCGGTCTCTACGTTGGCATCCTCGCCAATGAGCAAGGCCTGACACAGCACCCCACGCTCTCCGACAAGAAGCGCCCGGGCGGCATCCTGTACCGTGAGGGCGTGACCAAGCTCTCGCTCTTCAGCAGGGCCTGCAACGAAGACGGGATCCCGCTGATCTGGCTGCAAGACATCAGCGGGTTCGACATCGGGACCGAGGCCGAGAAGCAGGGCCTGCTCGGGTTCGGGTCGAGCCTGATCTACACCAACAGCACCAACACCACGCCGATGCTGACGCTGCTGCTCCGCAAGGCCTCGGGCGCAGGCTACTACGCGATGGCCGGGCTGCCCTACGAGCCTGCGCTCCAGCTCTCGACCGTCGCATCGCGGCTCGCCGTCATGGAGGGCAAGACCCTGGCGATCGGCGCCTTCAACACCCGCCTCGACGACAACTTCCAGATCGTCGCAAGCTCCCCGGAGGAGCGGGCGCGTATCGAGGCTGGCATGCGGGCGGTCGAGGAGCGGATCGAGCGCGACATGGACCCGTACGCCGCGGCGAAGCAGATGGACACCGACGAGATCATCCGGCTCAGCGAGATCCGGTCGTACCTCGAGATGTTCGCGGAGATGGCCTACCAGGCTGCCGGGACGCGCCGAATCCGGAACCCTCGCATCTGGTCGCTGCACGACATTGCGGTGGTCACCGGCGAAGCGGGAGGTGTCGCGTGAGGCCCGCAAGGCTTGAGGCCCTGGCTCCGGCCGCCGAGGCGGGTGCCGAACGCCGCATCCTGTCGCCGCTGCTCGGGCGCTTCTCGCCGAGCGTGGCGCTGGGTGCGCTCGTCGAGGGCGGGAGCGTCATCGGCCAGCTCCGCGTGCTTCGCCGTGTGGTTGATGTTGTGCTCCCGGCAGGCGTCGTCGGTCGCGTGGCGTCGGTTCGGGCCCACGGCGCATCGGCAGAGTACGGGGCAGAGGTCGCGGTGATCGCCCCGATCGACGCCATCGCGAGCGCGGAGTCTGGGGCCGCAGCCGCCGCGGTGGTGTCGCCGCTGGCGGTGGTTTCGCCGCTCGACGGCCAGTTCTACACGCGCTCAGGGCCGGACGCCCCGCCGTTTGCGCCCCTCGGTGCAGAGGTCGCGCCGGGAGCTACGATTGGCCTCGTTGAGGTCATGAAGTTCTTCTACCCCGTCAGGTACGAGGGAGAGGTGGCGACCGTGTCAGACGGCTACCTGGTCGCCGATGGCACCCCGGTGCACGCCGGCCAGGCGGTCTGGCAGCGGCAGGGGTAGGGCGCCCCACGCCCGCTCAGGCAGGGCGGGCGCCGCGCTCGATCGGGAGCAGCGACGCCTCCCAGTTGAGCAGGCCGCCCTCGAGCACCGCCGTCGCGTGGCCCTGCTCGGCGACGAGCTTGGCAACCTCTGGGACCCCATCGGCCGTGCGCGCATACAGCACGTAGCGAGGCCCGCGCCTCAGCGCGGCGATCGCCTCGTTGCGACCGTCTGGAGGCAGGTTCAGGGCGCCCGGCAGGTGCGCACGGTTGAAGTCCACTGGCTCCCGAAGGTCGATGGCGACCGCGACCCTGCTCTCGATGCCCAGCTTGACGCGCTTCGGGTCCCAGGTCTCGACGGCGCCCGACGGCTTTGGCAGGTGCGGCTCCACCATCTGGATCAGCGCGTTCTTGTCGACCGCCCCGACCCTGGCATCGACGAGCTGGCCGCCGGCAACCAGCGCCAGGAAGGGAATCGACTGGATGCGGAACGCCGCGGCAAGGCGCGGGTTCTCGTCGACGTTGACCTTCACCACCTTGAGCCGGCCCTCGAACTGCTCGGCAAGCTGGTCGAGCATCGGCGCGATCGCTCGACAGGGGCCGCACCACTCCGCCCAAAAGTCGATCAGGACAGGAAGCTCTGACTGGAGGACGTCGGCCTCGAAGCGGGCCTCTGTGACATGCGTGACTGGCATCGATCGACCCTTGGGTGAAGGCTCAGCGACGGTTTCCGAGGAACCGCAGCAAGAAGAGGAAGAGGTTGATGACGTTGAGGTACATGTGCAGCGCGCACAGCACCGCGAGGCGTGTCGCCTCGTCGCCCTGCACGCGGGACTCCTCGATCCGACGGATGCGCTGGGCGTCGACGGCGCTCAACCCCGTGAAGATCAGCACCCCGAAGCCAGAGAGCACCAAGTCTGCCATGGGGTTCTTGAACCACATGTTCACCAGGAAGGCGATGAAGAGCCCGATCGTCGCCATGGCAAACATCGAGCCGACCTTGGTGAGGTCTCGCCGTGTCACGCTGCCCCACGCCGCCATCACGCCAAAGGTGCCGGCAGCGACGCCGAAGGTCGTGATCAGCGAACCCTGGGTGTAGATCTGGACAATCGGTGCGAGGCTCAAGCCCATGAGGCCGGCGAAGCCGAAGAAGCCAAGCGTCGCGAGCGCGGTGGGCAGCCGGCGGATCAGGAACTGCAGCGCCAGCGAGTAGCCGAGCAGCACCCACGGCAGGATGCGGAAGCCACCGGCCTCGAGCATCCACCGCATGTAGCCCTCGTTGTTGCCCAGCAGCGCCACCGCCATCGCGGTCAGGCCGAGTGCGACCGCCATCCAGGTGTAGACGGTGCTCGCAAAGCCGGTGGCTCGCTCGAGCTCCTGCGCCCTGCCGTAGCGTCCGGACTCGGGCGCGAAGGGGTCGAGATGGTCGATTCTGCTTCGAGCGGACATGCTGCCTCCCCGGTGGTCACCACCGCCATTGACGAACCGTGGCCTCTGTAGCCCCGATTCCCGGCGCCGCAACACGTCGGCAGCGGCCGAAGGCGATCAGTCTCCCGACGGCGCGAACCCTCGTCGCATCGTGTTCTCGCTGATGGCCCGCTCCTCGACGAACTGGTGCAGGTAGTTCGGCCCGCCCGCCTTGGCGCCGATGCCAGAGTACTTGAACCCGCCAAAGGGCTGCCTGAAGACCAGCGCCCCTGTGCAGCCGCGGTTGAGGTAGAGGTTGCCGACCCTGAACTCCGACCGCGCCCGGTCGAGCGTCCTGGGCGAACGCGAGAAGACGCCGCCGGTGAGCGCGTAGCTCGTGGCGTTGGCAAGCTCGAACGCCTCGTCGAGGTTCCGGGCGCGGAGCACAGCGAGCACCGGGCCGAAGATCTCCTCCTGCGCGAGGCGGGAGTCGGGCTTGACCTGGTCGAAGAGGGCGAACGGCGCGTAGTGGCCGGCAGGGTCAAGGCGACCATCCCCGCGGCGAGCCGCCTCCTCGAGGGGGTCCCGAACCAGGAGCGGCCGAGCCTCTGCCCGCCCGAGCGCGACATAGCCGCGGATCCGCGCGACCGACTCGGCATCGATCACCGGCCCGAAGCGGAAGGCGCTGTCGGCAGCGGGGCCGATGTGCAGGCTGGATGCGGCCTGGACGAGCCGCTCCGTGAAGCTGTCTGCGACGGCACCGACCGGGATGACCCTGCTGCAGGCGCTACACTTCTGCCCCTGGAAGCCAAACGCCGACGAAAGCACCCCGGCCACCGCCTCATCGAGGTCGGCGTCGTCATCGACAATGATGGCGTTCTTGCCCCCCATCTCGCAGATGACCCGCTTGACGCCGGGCTGCTCCGGACGCGTGTCGCCTGCGGTCCTGATGATCTGCAGCCCGACCTCGCGGGAGCCGGTGAAGGCGACGAAGCGGGTCCAGCGGTGCGCCACCAGGTGTGCGCCCACCTCTTCGCCGAAGCCGGGCAAGAAGTTCACGACGCCGCCGGGGATCCCGGCCTCATGGCAGAGACGGACGAAGCGTGCCGCGATCACCGGTGACTGCTCCGCGGGCTTGACGACCACGCAGTTCCCGGTGGCGAGCGCGCCGGCGGTCATCCCGGCCAGGATGGCGAGCGGGAAGTTCCACGGAGCGATCACCGCACCCACCCCCATCGGCTGGTAGAGTAGGTGGTTGAGCTCGCCCGGCAGCCGCCCGAGCCGGCGCGGGAGGCCCATGAGCGCGACCGCGCCCGCGGCGTAGTATTCGCAGAAGTCGATCGCCTCTGCGACGTCGGCGTCGGCCTCGGACCAGTTCTTGCCGACCTCGAGGACCATCGTCGCCGCGAGGTCGTCGCGGTGCTCCCGCATGAGCTGGGCAAGCCGCCTCAGGCAGGTTGCACGCCCGGCCGCGCCCCGGTCGCGCCAACCCGCAAAGGCCGCATACGCCTGCCGGACTGCGAGCTCCGCCTCCTCGATGCCGGCGCAGTCGACCGTGCCGATGACCTCTGCCGGCGACGCGGGATTGCGCGACACGATCGTCCGGGAGGTCGAGACCGGCTGGCCACCGATGGACAGCGGGTAGCGCTCCCCGCCCCGGGCCCGCGCACGATCGAGGGCAACGCGCATGCGGCGCCGTGCGTCTGCATCGGCCCAGTCGGTGAGCGGCTCGTTCGAGAACTCGACCTCGGGCGGGGCAGGGGGAGGTGGCGACGAGCGCGCCACCGTGGCCGGATCGCGAAGCAGGGTCTCCGCGTCGGCCTGCTCCGCGAACCGGGCGCGCAAGAAGCCCTCGTTGCTGGTGTTCTCGAGCAGGCGCCGCACGAGGTAGGCCATGCCCGGGACAAGCTCTCCGACCGGCGTGTAGTCCCTCACGCGGTAGCCCATCTGCCTCACCGCCTGCTTCAGCGGCTCCGCCATGCCGTAGAGCATCTGCACCTCGACCTTGCGCCGGTCGAGGCGGAGCGACTCGGCGACCGCCATCGCGTGCGCAATCGAGCGCACGTTGTGGCTCCCGAAAGCCGCGCGCACGTGCTCGTGGTTCTCGAGCAGGAGCCGCGTGCAGGCCTCGTAGTTCGCGTCGGTCTCCGACTTGCGCTCGTACACGGGGCAGGGCCAGCCCGCTGCGTGGGCCAGAGCGGTCTCGTAGTCCCAGTAGGCGCCCTTCACGAGCCGGACAGTCACGCGGCGACGCTGCGCCTTGGCCCAAGCGAGGAGCGCGCGCAGGTCGGCGAGGCTGTCCTTCAGGTAGGCCTGGATCACGATCCCGGCGTCAGAGAATCCCTCGAGCCCCGGCGACCCGAGCAACCTCCTGAACAGCGCCAGCGTGAGGTCCTTCAGCGCGTGGCTCTCCATGTCGAGGTTCAAGAAGGCACCACGCTCGCGAGCGGCCACGAAGAGCGGGAGGAGCCGCTCCGTCAGCCGCGCCACCGACCCTTCGGCATCGACCGCGGAGATCTGCGAGTCGAGGGATGAGACCTTGATCGAGATGTTGACGCGGGGGACCGGACCCGAGCCGGACTCGTCGAGCAGGGGGTCGCCATTCCACGTGGGGGCCGCGTCGGACAGCACCTCGATCAGGTCGCGGTACCTCGCCACATACTGGGCGGCCTCGGCGTCGGAGAGGGCGGCCTCGCCGAGCAGGTCGACGGTAAAGGCGATGCCGGCCTTCCGCATCGCCTGCAGCCTGGGCAGCACCTCCCGGGCGCTCGAGCCCGCGACGAACGTCTCGGCCATCGTGCGCAGGTTGCGCTCGATCTGCGAGGTCGCGGTCCGGGCGAGCAGCCCGGTGCCGTCGCCAAGGCTCCGGAGCCCGACCTGCATCCAGGCAGGCGCCTGGCGGTCGGGCCCGTCAAAGTACTCGTTGAGGTGCCGCGCCACCTGCTCGGGCGTGCTCAGCACGGGGAAGACATCGACGAAGCGGAACATCCGGACCTTGAAGTCCTCGTCCTTCATCGACCACTCCATCATGCGTCCCGCCCAGAAGTCCTTCTTGAAGATAGAAGGAGATTCCTTCTCAATACCGGCGAAGATATCGCGACCGATCTGGAGGATCCTCGACTCGAGGGCTGCACTCATGGCGCCTCTGCTGCGGGAGTGGTCGAGCCAGCTTCGCCCCCGGCGACCGATGGGGTCGAGTGGGGCATCGGCGGCGATAGTGGCCCGAAGCTGGAGTTGGGGGTATCACCCGGGATCTGCGCGCTCAAGCAACCGATTTGACGCACCATGTCACAACCCCGTCCAGCCATAGTGCTCCGTCACGCGAGCAAGCGGTTCGGCGACGTCGAGGTCCTCCGCGACGTGACGCTCGAGGTCCCGACCGGCCAGACGATGGTGATCCTCGGCCGGAGTGGCTCCGGGAAGTCGGTGCTCGTCAAGCTGATGAATGGCCTCTACCGACCCGATGAGGGCGAGGTGCTCCTGCTCGGGACCGACACACGGCAGGCCTCAGACGCAGAGCTTCGGCGGCTGCGGGCTGGCGTTGGGACGATGTTCCAGAGCTACGCGCTGTTCGACGGCCTCTCGGTGGCAGAGAACATCGCCTTCCCGCTCCGGGAGCTGGCGCGCCAGCCTGAGGACGAGATCACGCGCCGCGTCGACGAGCTGCTCGGGATCCTTTCGCTGACCCACGCCCGTTCGCTGCTGCCCGCAGAGCTCTCCGGGGGCATGCGAAAGCGGGTGAGTCTGGCCCGAGCCCTCGCAACGCGCCCCTCGGTGCTGCTCTGTGACGAGCCAACCACCGGCCTCGACCCCCTGTTGATCGAGTCGGTCGACGAGATGCTCATCGAGGCAAAGACAACATTCGGTGTGACACAAGTCGTGATAAGTCACGACACTGCAAGCGCATTCAAGCTTGCTGACCACATGGCGCTGCTGTCCGGCGGCACCATCGCCTTCTCAGGGACTCCCGACGAGCTCCGACGCTCCTCCCATCCCGACGTCCAGGCCTTCCTGGCGCTCGAGTCCAGCCGGCTCGCCGCACCCAGGCTCGCGGAGCCCGGGGCGCCCGTCATGGCCCACGCCACCGGCGAGGTCGCTGTCCGCATCCGCGGGCTCGGCAAGAGCCTCGGCGGCCGCGAGGTGTTGCGCGACATCGACCTGACCGTGCGTGCCGGCGGCGTCACCTCGCTGATCGGCGGGTCCGGCTCCGGAAAGAGCGTCCTCATGAAGCACGTGCTCGGGCTCTTTCGTCCGGACCGCGGCTCGATCGAGGTCCTGGGTGTCGACCTCGGCCCCCTCAGCGACGACGAGCTCCGCACGCTGCGGACCCGCATGGGCATGCTCTTCCAGGGCGCGGCCCTCTTCGACTCCCTCACCGTCGAGGAGAACGTGCGCTTCGCGCTGGTGGAGCGCGGTCGCTCCCAGCGCCCTCCCGACCTCCGCGATCGCGTCGAGGAGGTGCTCGACAAGCTCCACCTCATCGACCTACGCGCGCGCTTCCCGGGGGAGATCTCGTCGGGACAGCGAAAGCGCGTCGCGCTTGCCCGCTCGATGGTCACCCGGCCTTCGCTCCTCATCTATGACGAGCCGACGACCGGCCTCGACCCGGTCCTGACCTCTGCCGTCAACGAGATGATCGTCGAGGCCAACGAACTCTTTCGCGTCACCGCGCTCGTCGTCAGCCACGACATGGCGAGCACCTTCCGGATCAGCGACCGCGTCGCCATGCTCGGCCAGGGATGCATCCTGATCGAGGGTACGCCCGACGAGGTGCTCGCGAGCGACAATCCTGAGGTCCGTCGATTCGTCTTCGCGGGCACCCCCCACGCCTGAACCCAGCAGCACGCCATGGCAGAGGTCTCCAGTTACGAAGTGAACAGCAAGGGCCAGCCGAGGTCGGCCGTCCAGGTGCGGACGCGTGGAGGCACGGCCATCTACCTGCTCCCCGTGCAGACCTTCCCGGGGCACATCAACAACATCTACCTCATCGACCACCCTGAGCACCCGACCCTCTTCGACTGCGGCACCCACCTCGCGATCGAGGAACTGGAGCGCCGCTTCGAGGAGATCGCGTCGCGGTTCGGTGTCACGACCCGGCTCAGCGACGTGCGCGAGGCGGTCGTCAGCCACGCCCACATCGACCACTTTGGCGGTGCCCGCGAGATCCGCGATCGAGGCATCCCCATCTCGATCCATGAGCTCGATGCGCGCGTGCTCGAGGGCTTCAGGGAGCGGCTCTTTGTCGCGACCCGGGACATCGCGGTCTTCTTGCGGCGCGCGGGCATGAGTGCCGACGAGGTCGGCGGCCTGATCCACATCTACCAGTCCGAGAAGGACTACTTTCAGGACCTCGAGCCGGACCGGCGCCTCCGGGCGTCCGACACGATCGGGCCCGGCTGGCCCCTTCTGCACGTGCCCGGACACTGCCCTGGCATGATCTGCCTCGCCGTCGATGACGTCGTGCTCACCGCAGACCACCTGCTCATGCGCATCACCCCGGCGCAGCGTCCGCAGTCGATCACCCCCTACATGGGGCTTGAGAACTACCTGCGCTCGCTCGACAAGCTTCGGCTCTGGGGCCGGTTCGAGGTCGGGCTCGGCGCACACGAGCAGCCCATCCTCGACATCGCCGGGCGCATCGCGGAGACCCAGACCCACCACGCGCTGCGTCTGCGGTCCGTCCTCGACGCCTGCCGGGACGAGGCCTGCAACATCCGCCGGATCACCGAGCGCATGTTCCCCGGAATCGCCGGATTCAGCCTACTACTCGGCCTCAGCGAGGTCGGAGCTCATGTGGAGTATCTACATGAACTCCGGTACCTCGTGATCGAGAACCAGGATGCGGAGTTCGACGACTACCTCGCCCCGGTCCGCTACCGCACCAACGCGCGGCGGTCCGACCCGCTCGGGCTCTGGTAGCGGCTCGCGTCCGGTCAGTCCCGGCGGCTCGATGCCGCGTGAGGGCAGTGCGCCCTGGGCTCGGTGGGACTCAGCGCTCCGACCACGAGGTGAGCACATCGATCGTGCGCTCGGAGCCGGAGCCGTCGGTGACCTCCTGCAGCCGACGCACGGGTACGAGCCGCTCCTCCGACTCGAACCAGCTCGTCTCGGTGCTCCATGTCCGACGCGCGGTGCCCTCCCAGACGATCAGCGCGCTCCGCACACTCCGCCACCGGCCCTCCCCGAGGTCGACCGAGCCTGCCGCCGCAGAGAAGGCCGAGTCCCACGTGTAGACGAACTCCGCTCGCCCTCCGGCATCCGACTCCGCTGTCCCCGATAGCTCACCCCGATGGTTGCGCGCGGGCAGCACCGGAAGCGGGGGTGAGAAGCGCCACGTCGCGCCCTCCGTTGTCGTCGCGGAGAGCGAGAGGCCCCGCGACGTGCACTCGTAGGTGGTGTGCGTCCCGGCCTCGATGACCGTGACCCGGTCCGGCCCGACCTCGAACTCGACCACGTCGTCGGCGCCACCGCGCTCGTGGCGGTACTGCGCCCGCGCCTCGCGCGCCGTCTGCGTGGCCGTCTCGCACCGGAGCGGCCGCGGGGTCGTGGCGCTGCGGGCGCATCCACCCGCGCTCCAAATCAGTGTCGCCAGCATCAGGGTTGCAGGGTAAGGGCGGGGCATCGCAGGGTGTCCGGGCCACAGCACGGTTTTGAACTCGTGAACCTCAGAGATGACACGATTCTTGTCCGCTGCGCCAGCCATCTGGAGCAGGGAGCTACGGCGTGGTTCGAGGACGCCTTTGCGGCGATCGGCGCGCTCGGCGAGCCGTGGGGCGACATCCGCGTGCTCGGACGTTCGGGGGCGACCCCCGCGCTCGGCCCTCTGGCGTCCGTTCTCGGAAGCGCGCCGCCGCCGCGCGCCTCGGTCGCGTCGAGAACGAGCCGCTCGGTCGTCGGCTGGACACTAGGGCCGCATCCCTACACGTCCGACGAGGTCGCCACGCTCGATGTCCGTCTCGACCTCGAGCGATGGCATGAGATCGGGGTCGACCGATGGACTGCCCTGGTCGAGGACCTGCTTGTGCGGCTCTCGCCCAGGTGGCTCTTCTCGGAGCTGACGAACCTGCACCTCGCCCAGAACAGCCCCGGGCTGGCCAACGGTTCGGCGTTCGGCGTCGACCTTGGGCGGTTTGCCTCCGCGCCGCCTGGACGCGAGTGGAACCTCGGTGCGGAACGGTTCGGTGCAGCCTGGATGACCTGGCACTCGGATGCCTTCGAGGCGCGCCTGGAGTTCGACGCGCGCCCCGCGGTCGAGGCATCGACCGCCATCGCGGGCGGTACGCTCTACCGCCTCTACGCCGACCCCGCGTTCGGGCTGACCGAGGCCGGCCTCGAGCGACAACAAGCCTTTTCGAACGGTGTGGGGTATCGCGAGTTCGCCCACGCGCATCGAAAGGTCTGGGGCTACTGGCAACGTACGTGAGAGAAACCATGGTTGAGGGCTGGAACGAGGCGGTGGAGCCGCTGAGGGTGCGCGTCGAGGCCGAGTTGAGCCGCATCCTCGATGAGATCGAGGCGCACCCGCGCCTTCGTGAGGCGATGCGGTACGCCGTCGTCGGCGGGGGCAAGCGAATGCGCCCCGTGCTCGCGGCGGCCGTGGGGCAGGCGCTCGGCGGCGAGGTCGCCGCAGCGGTCCGGCTCGGCTGTGCGGTCGAGTTCATCCACGCATACAGCCTCGTCCACGACGACCTGCCCTCGATGGACAACGACCTGCTTCGACGCGGCATGCCGACGGTTCATGTCCAGTTCGGCGAGGCGATGGCGATCCTCGTCGGAGACGCCCTTCAGGCCGCGGCCTTTGAGGTGGTCGCCGACGCAACGTCGGGGCTTGCTGCCGAGGGTCGGATCGCGGCGGTCACGGCGCTCGCCCGGGCGGCCGGGGCCGCCGGCATGGTCGGGGGACAGGTGCGAGACATCGGCGCAGAGACCGGGTCGCTCGAGGCCCTCATGCAGCTGCATGCAGAGAAGACCGGCGCGCTGTTCGAGGTGTCTGCACGGTTTGGCGGGCTGGCCTCGGGGTGGACCGGCGCGCAGCTCGAGGGAGTCGCGGCATGGGGTGCGCTGCTGGGGCGCGCCTTTCAGGTTGGCGACGACGTCGAGGACGCGCTCGAGGTCGGCCAGGCAGGGGGGGCGCACGAAGCCCTCGTCAATGTCGCCCTCATGGCGGGCCCCGATGTTGCGCTGCAACTCGTCGCGGCCGATCTCGATGCCTGCAGGGCGACCATGGCGCAGTGGCCGGGGGACCTCACCGCGGCGAGGTGTGTGGTCGAGTGGGTTGCCGCCCGCGCCGCGCGCGCCGCCGAGGCGCTCGCGAACCGTCGATGAAGCCTCGTTCGAGCCGCGTCCGGCTGGATGTCGCGGTCGTTGAGCGCGGGCTCGAGAGCAGCCGCGAGCGCGCGAGGGCGAGGATCCTCGCCGGCGAGGTCAGGGTGGATGGCCGGACGGTCGACAAGCCGGGCACCGCCATCCCCGTGGCCGCCGATGTCCAGCTCATCGGTGGCGGTCTGCGCTACGTGAGCCGGGGCGGGCTCAAGCTTGAACAGGCGCTCGACGCCTTCGGGGTTGATGTGACGGGACGTGAGGCGCTCGACATCGGGGCCTCGACCGGAGGCTTCACCGACTGCCTGCTGCAGCGCGGAGCGGCCCGCGTCTTTGCGATTGACGTCGGGTACGGCCAGCTTGCGTGGAAGCTTCGGAGCGACCCGCGCGTTGTGGTCCTTGAGCGCTCGAACATCAGGACGCTCCCGCGTGAGGCGGTCGAGGGCACTCCTGACCTCGCGGTCGTGGACTGCTCCTTCATCGGGCTCGCCAAGGTGCTGCGGCCGGCGACCGCCTTCATGGCGGCCGGTGCCGACCTGATCGCCCTCGTGAAGCCTCAGTTCGAGGTGGGCCCAGAGCACGTCGCCCGCGGGGGCGTCGTGCGGGACGAGAAGGCCAGGGCCCTGGCGATCGACCGTGTCCGCGATGAGGTCAGTGCCTGCGGTTTCGAAGTGCTCGGCGGCGTCGACTGCGACACCCACGGGCCCATGGGCAACGTCGAGTACCTGATCCATGCCCGGCTCGACGCACCGCCGGCTGCGGCAACACCTACGGTACCGGAGTCGCCTTGAGGGTCGCCTTGCCCTCCTTGACGACCACGTCGAAGTGGACGTCGCGACAGCCGAACTGCCCCAGGATCTGCTGGCGGTTCTTCATCACCTTCTCGTAGAACTTCTCGTAGGTGAGCCGGTCGATCGACTCACCGCACCGGGCCTTCGCATCGCGGAACGCCTCGAAGAGCGGGCGGTAGTCGTCGGTGCCCGCGACGTTCGACCCCGAGGCCGAGCCGCGGGGCGAGACCAGCATCGGCGTCGACCCCGAGACCGCCGGGTTCGAGCCTGACTCGACCGTACGCAGGGACGCGACAGGCGTCGGCGGACGCAACCGCCGGAGCCGTTCCTCTGCCGCGGCCAGCAGCTGATCCTCGGCATGGCCCGGCCCCGGGGCTGACTCACCCGACCCGCCACCACTGTCACTGGAGCGGCTCACCTTCGAGCCTGCCCGCTGCGCCCGCCTTGCGAGCTCCTCGAGCGAGACCCGGGGCACCGTCGTGCTCTGCTCGTCGGCGCGCTCCGACGGGCCGGCGTCTGAGAGTTCGCCCTCCTCGCGCAGCAGGGATGCGGCCGTGCGGGGCGTCACGGGACCGGCGTCGGGCGGCGATGTGGCGGCAGTCTCGGTCGTCAGTGAATCGGCGCCTCCGACGACCGGGTGGGGGCCGGTGAAGGCCGCGTGGATCGCTGCCACAAGGACCTCTCGCACCTCGGCGTCCATCACGTCTTCGGCTTCATCCGGCGCCGAGGGCTGCGCTGTCGGTGTCACCGTGGCGGGCTCCGCGGCCGGGGGCTGCACCGTGGGTGCCGCCGGAACCGGAGGCTGGGCCAAGGGTGCCACGGGGTCGGTCTCGAGGACCAAGTCAAGGATCTGCGGCGCTTCGGGCTCGACCCTGACCGCACTCACGTCGGTTGCCGCGGGGACCAAGGGCCTGACCGGAGGCAGTACCGGCGGGACCGGCAACACCCCCGGCCGGTCACTGGCAGCGGGAGCGGGGACCGCACCGGCCGACGGCGGTTGCACAATGCCGCCGGTCGGCGTGACCTTCGCAGACTCCGCTCGGCTGGCACGTGCGACGCTGATCGAGGTCGCGGTGACCGCAGTCGCCTCGCCCGAGTCACGGACAACCTTGGGCACCAGCAGGCTCGGTGTCGGGTTGGTCGGCTTCTCGACCTGAGGCGCCCTCTCGATCTGTGGGGCCCTGTCGGCCTGAGCCACCCGCTCGAGCTGCATGGCAGGTTCTGATGCCTCGGTGACGGCACGCTTCGCAGCGGTCGACGAACCGGTGCGGTGAACCGTGTGCTGCTCCATGAAGACGTTGAACGCGCTCACAACCGGCCGGAGCATCGGCGGGTAGGCCTCGACCCTCAGGGGCGCCGGCGTGTTCTCGGTGACGGCGGACTCGATCGCCTTGGTCAGTCGCGCGACTGGCCGGCGCGACTCGATGTCGAGCAGGAACATCGCCACCACGAAGGCCAGCAGCAGAGAGAGCACCGCCGCGGCCGCATCCGGCCTGAACGTGTCGAACGCCCGCGCCGCGACGAGGATCTCGAGCAGGTTCTCGGGGACCGGCGGCGCATCGAGCACAAGGGCGAAGCCTGCGTCACTCCGGAGCTCGGTCCCGTCGCCCGGCACCATCGAGGCAGTCAGCGTGAAGAGTTCACGCCCGGGCGCCTGTCGTCGCGCCGGGGTCGCTCGCGAAGCGTCTGGCAGAGACGCCGGTGTGGCACGCAGGATCTCAGACTGGACCATCGTGCGGAGTTCAGGGTCGCTGATGTCGTTCGCCAGCATGTCGTGGCGGTAGAAGTAGGCGAGCGGGAGGTCGATGGAGGCTCGACGCGCCGCCACCTCGGAGTTGTCATACTCGTTGGCGACCAGCACCGCCCCGACGATCTGGGTGTAGGCGTCGCGCACCGGCACTACCGCCATGCCGAACAGCCGACCCTGCACCGCCGCAACACGGCCGACAGTATGGCCCTGCGACAGGGCCTCGGTGAGCGAGGCGGGACCGACGAAGTCCGACGATGTGAGCGTCGAGGCCGACGACGAGAACGCCAGTTCGCTTGCGTCGACAGCAAAGAACCCGACAGCGTCAGCGACGCGTCGCTCACTCGACTGGATGCGAAGCACCTCCCTGAAGGCCTGCGCCCGGTCACCGAGCGGGTCGGCGATCGAGGCCGCCAGCACCGGCGAGCCTGCGAGGTTTGTCGCGATCATGGCCCGCTCCAGGTGCTCCGCCTGCTCGGCGGCCGCAAGCAGGCGGGCAGCCGCATTCATGCGCTGAAGCGCTGCGACGTCCTGCTGCCTGTGAAAGACCGACGGGGCGACAAGCACCACCGCGAGCACCAGGCCACATGCCAACGAGATTGCCAGGAGGAGCAGTCGTGAGATTCCCATGGATTCGCTCGGTTCGGGAATGCTGCGGGGGAGAGGGGCCCTCGCGACGTTGCCGCGACACCCGCGGAGGCGGGTCTGTGCCCGCGTGCTGCACGAGAACGCAGGCACGCGCGCAACACGTTGGCCTACGTTCGCGCCGCGCCGCCTGTCAAACGGGTTGGCGCTTCGGTGCGTCGGGCGCACCCGCCGACTTCAGGGACCAGGCGGTGAGGAGCGCCGCGAGCAGCCAGATGAGCGGCGTCACCCACCACGGCTCTGCCCAGGCGAGGCCATCGATGCGCGCCCCGTGCGTCCACAGTGACAACGGGATCGCAGACGCCCACGCGACGGCGAATCTGTGACGTGCCAGCAGCGCCAGCGGCAGGAGCCAGAGAAGGTACCACGGGTAGAGCGTGTGCGACCAGGCAAACAGGGCGAGCAGCAGCCAAACGGCCGTTTCGATCACGCCAGGCCGTCGCCGGATGGCCCACACCAGCGTGCCTGCGAGGCAGACCAGGCCGATGGCGGTCGTGATCGCCCGGGCGAGCTCGTCTGGCGCCGCGAAAGCCTTCGAGGTCGCGATGCCATCAACGACGCGGGTGAGTCCGCGCTGCTCGCGGATCCGGGTCAACACCGGGAGCTCGACTGCCTGCTCGATGCCTACGCCGGCAAGTCCGCGCTCGATCGCGATGGTTGTCCAGTGCGCGGGACCTCCGTTGAACTCCCAGCGGGTCGAGTAGGCCGGCAGCGAGCCGATGCTCTTGGTGCCGATCGCGAGCAGCGGAGCGTAGCTGATGCCCAGCACGACCGCAGACACGGCCGCTGCGGCGACCCAGTGCCGCACGCGCCAGCTCGGCAGCAGCGCCGCTCCGAGCAGCGCGGGCAGGAGTTTGACTGCGGTCGCCATCGCAACGGCCACTCCCACCGCCGCCGCCGACCGCCGTCGAACCGCCACCACGAACGCTGCCACGCAGAGCAGGGCGAACGCATCGAGCGCCCCGAGTCCCGCGGCCGACACCACCACGAGCGGGTGTGAGAGCACCGTGAGCTGGCTCCCGGTGACGTCGTCATCGCCCCCGAGCTGCCCGAGCCAGCGTGAACCCGCAACCACCGCAAGGCAGCAGACGACCCGCCAACCGACGTCATCGAGCCGCAGCCACGAGGCCACAGCGAACAGCAGCTGCGCCGCGGGCGGGTAGATGGTCGGCATGTCCGGATGGTTCACCCTTGTGGCGATCCACGGCGCGATGTCGGCCACCTTCGGCGACGAGGGCGCGTAGGCGAAGGGATGCAGGCCCGCCCGCGAGAGGGCTCCGTCGAAGAGGTATCGCCAGAGGTCATCCGAGAAGGCCGGCGGGGATGCCAGCAGCAGCAGGCACGACAGCGGGATCGCCGCCGCAAGCCATCTGCGCGCGCCATCCGGAGGGCGGGGCGCGGTCGACCATGCCGCGAACCAGGCGACCCCCGACATCGCCCATCCGGCTGCTGCCGCCCGACCGCACGGCACGCCATGCATCGCCGCAGCGCTCAGCGCACCGGCGACCACGAGGGTCGCTGCGGCGACGAACCACCGGGTTGCCGCGCTCACGCCGACGGCCCGGGCCGGCTCCTCAGGACCGACAGCGCGCCGACATACGCGAAACCTAGCGCAAACCAGCTTCCAAACAGCACCGTCGCCCAGGGGACATGCGGTGACGCGAGCGCCAGGCCCACCGCGGCAGCGCTGCTCGCCGCGAGCAGGAGCTCCGGCCCGCCCCGTCGAGACATCTCTTCGCGGTAGAGTCCGCTCGAGGCGGCGCGCGTGGTCGCGTTCTTCGGCGTGCGGACAAAGGGCGACCGCTGTCGCAGCAGCGCCTCGATCACCGCGCGGGTCTTCTCGACCGAGAGCCCGATGTCGACGGCCAACGCCGCGGGCAGATCGACCCAGAATGCCCTTGGCTCGCGCCCCGATCGCCAGAGGCTCACCCCGTAGAAGACGCCGATCGAGACAAGCCCCACCGCCAGCAGCGTCGCGTCGAGCTGGCCGAGCCACGGCGGTCCCGCCACGCCCCGAGCGAGCAGCTGAAGCGGCATCAGGACCGCCACCACGATCGTGAGCGGGTAGCAGACGTTCGCGGTCAGGTGCACCAGGCTCTCGCGCCACACGGCGAACGGCAACCCCGCCCGCAGGATCAGGGGGCTGAGCTTGATCAGCGTCTCGACGCTCCCCTTGGCCCAGCGATGCTGCTGTGACCGGTATCCCGCGATGTCAGCCGGTACCTCTGCCGGCACGCAGAGGTCGGGTACGTAGGCGAACCGCCACCCGCGAAGCTGCGCCCGGTAGCTCAGGTCGAGGTCCTCGGTGAGCGTGTCGTGCTGCCAGCCACCGGCGTCGATGATCGTCTCACGCCTCCACACGCCCGCGGTCCCGTTGAAGTTGAAGAACCTGCCTGTCAGCGCGCGCGCCGCCTGCTCGACGACGAAGTGCCCGTCGAGGAGCACCGACTGCGCCCGGGTCAGCAGGGAGTCGCACCGGTTCAGGTGCTCCCACCGCGCCTGGACCATGCCGAGCCGGGGCGAGGTGAAGTGCGGGACGGTTCGGCGCAAGAAGTCGGGCGGCGGGACAAAGTCGGCGTCGAACACCGCGATCAGCTCGCCACGCGCCCGCTCCGCCCCCACGCGAAGCGCGCCGGCCTTGAACCCCTCGCGCCCGTCACGCCGAACCACCTCGATCCGTGTCCCCGCGGCCGACAGCTCCGCCGCGACGCCGTCCACAATCCCCCGCGTCTCATCGGTGCTGTCATCGAGGACCTGGATCTCGAGTCGTCCAGCCGGGTAGTCGAGCGCGGCGGCCGCGCGGATCAGGCGCTCAGCGACGTTCCGCTCGTTGAACATCGGCAGCTGCACGGTCACGGCGGGGCTGGCCTCCGCGTGCTGCTGGCCAACCCGTCGTGCGGCGGTCACGAGCAGGACGGTCAGCCAAAGGCGGTGGGCCGCGTAGGCGACGAGCGACGCCAGCGCACCGTAGTAGAGGACCAGCACCAATGTCGCCGTGACAGGAACCATCCGAGCGCGACCCGCCGACAGGGGCCGTGCCCCTAACCGATGCACTCCACGCCGGTCAAACGGCAGCCCGCAACCCCTGTCGTCGCCTTGACGCTCCCACGGCTGCAAGCTAGCCCCGGGCCATGATCGTGGCGCTGTTTCGAGGGCTTAGGCCGCATCAGTGGGTCAAGAACGCCTTCGTCGTGGCGCCCCTCATCTTCGGGCAGAGGCTCGCCGACCCGGAGTCGCTCGGGCGTGCCGCCCTCGCGGCCCTGATGTTCTCGCTGCTGTCCGGCTCGGTCTACCTGCTCAACGACATCGCGGACGTTGAGAAGGACCGCGCCCATCCACTCAAGCGGCACCGTCCCATCGCTTCGGGCGAGCTCCCGATCGATGTCGCCAGGATCGCCAGCGCCGTGCTCGCGGTCGTGGCGCTCTCGGTCGGCGCATGGCTCTCGCTTGGCTTTGCCGCCGTCGCGGCCTGCTACTTCGTGGTCAACATCGCCTACTCGCGCGGACTCAAGAAGTTCGCGCTCCTCGACATCGCGATCATCGCCCTTGGCTTTCTCTTTCGCATCGTGGCGGGCGGGTTCGCGATCGATGTCCCCATCTCGGTCTGGCTCGGACTCTGCACCTTCTTGCTCGCGCTCTACCTCGGTATGGGCAAGCGGCTTCACGAGGTGCTCACCGCTGGCGAAGAGGCCGAGCGGCAGCGCACCGCACTGCGCCACTACGGCGCCCGCCCGCTCGCGGTCTCGATGGTGGTGGTCGCTGCCTGCACCATCGCAGCCTACTCGGCCTACTGCCTCGAGCCGCACACACAGGCCGCCTTCCACACCACGCGGCTCCACTACACGATCCCCTTCTGCCTCGCTGGCATCGCACGCTTCTTCTGGCTGACGACGCGGCGAGACCGGCTTGTCAGTCCCACCGAGCAGATCGTCAGGGACGCGCCCTTTCTGCTCAACCTTGGGCTCTGGGGCATGGCCATGGTCTGGTTCATCTACATCCAGGGTCGCGCACCTCTCCCCTGACGCGGTTGACGACTTTTTCGACCGGACCCCGGTCATGTCCTACCCTCACGGCTCCCTGACGTGGTTTCTCCACCGAACTGAGCCCCGATGAAACCCGACGAACACTGGATCGAGCGAGCAACCCAAAGTGCCACCGTGCGCGAACCCGAGCTTGGGCCGGCTCGAACCATCGAGCTGCTCCCACGCCACGCCTCGATGCGGCGCTACGCCCGCGTCAGCTTCGCCTCGAGGACCGAGGTCGTGATGCTGCTCCCGGCGCCCGGCGGCGGGCCCGAGGAGGCCGGAGGGACCACCGTCGATCGGGCCTCCGACGAACCCTTCGTCCATGCGCAGTCCTGGCTTGCCTCCCTCGGCGTCCGGGTGCCTCGACTCTACGCCGTCGATGACGAGCGGGGTTGCATCTGGCTCGAGGACGTCGGCTCCATCGACCTCGATGCCTGGATCGCCACGCAGCCAAGCCTCGAGGAGGCCTACCGCGGACCGATCGAGACACTCCTGCACCTGCAGCGGGTCACCGGTGCCGGTGCCGACGTGCCCGCGTTCGTCTCGTCAAGGACCTTCGGCGCAGACCTGCTTCGCTGGGAGCTCGATCACTACCGCGAGTGGCGGCTCGAGGCCGAGCTCGGCGTGACGCTCGGACAGGCGGAGCGCGATGCCCTCGACCGCGAGTTCGACGCTCTCGTGGCGCGCCTCGTCGAGATCCCGGTTGCCGTGATGCATCGCGACTTCCAGAGCCACAACCTCATGGTGCTCGGCCCCGACATCGTGGTCCTCGACTTCCAGGACGCCATGCTCGGGCCGGTCGTCTACGACGCCGTGGCACTCCTCAGGGACAGCTATGTCACGCTTCCAGCCGATGTCCTTGAGAGGCTGGTGAGGAGCTACGCGCGCGAGGCGTCGGGGCTCGCGACGTTCGGCGGAGCCGACCCCGGGACGATCGAGCGATGGTTCTACCTCCAGACGGTCCAGCGAAAGCTCAAGGACGCCGGTCGATTCGTCTACATCGACCGTGTGAAGAAGAACCCGGGCTTCCTCAGGTACATCCCCGCCAGCATCAGCTACGTGCGAGATGCGCTGCAGCGGCTCCCCGAGCTGCAGGGACTCCGGAGCCTCCTGCAGACCCTCGATCCGGGGCTTCGCCCGTGAGCCGCAGCATGGACTCCTTCTCTGCGCTTCTGCTCTGCGCCGGCCTCGGCAACCGGCTCCGGCCGTTGACCGATATCGTCCCCAAGCCGCTTGTTCCGCTCCTCGACATCCCGATGGCGCGCCACGCGTTCGAGGCGCTCCGGCGCGCGGGCGCGACCAGCGTGTTCGTCAACGCCCACCATCTCGGCGACCAGGTCGCGGCCGCGCTGCCAGAGTGGGCCGCCGACGGGGCCGGCAGCCACGTCACCACCCGGGTGATCATCGAGCCCGAGCTCCTCGGCACCGCAGGTGGCATCCGGAACCTCTGGGATGCCGCGGGAGCGCCACAGCAGACACTCGTCATCCACAACGGTGACGTGGTGCTCAACGCGCCCATCGAGGCACTCCTCGCCCATCACCGCGCCACCGGCGCGCTGGCGACTCTGCTCACGATCCCGGCCATCCCGGGCGAGGGCGAGGTCTGGGTTGACGCGTCACGCAACGTCGCTCAGCTGCCCGGCCACCGGCAGCCGTTTCGCGGTCCCGACGCGACGCCGGTGTCCCGCGTCAGCTTCGCGGGTGTGATGGTGCTCGAGCCACGACTCGTCGAACGCCTCTCACCCACACCATCGTGTATCATCCGCGATGGCCTCGGGCCGGCGATCGCAGCGGGAGAGAGGGTCGCATCGATGGAGCACTCAGGCTTCTGGGCCGACGTCGGGACGCCGATGCGACTGCTCCAGGCCACATGGGAGCTGCTCGAGCATCCCGACCCCTGGCCGCTGCCGGTTTCGCGGCCCGACGGGCTCTGGCTTCGAGAGGGCGAGCGAGCAGGGCAGGGCACCAGCGTCATCGACGGCCCCGCCTACGTATCGAGCAGCGCCGAGCTCGGAGAAGCCATCCGGGTGGGGCCCCTCGCCGTGATCGGGGCCGGTGCCCGCGTCCTCGATGGCAGCCGCGTCCGGGAGTGCATCCTGATGGATGGCTCCACGACCGAAGGCGACGTCCAGCGCCGCATCTCGCTTCAGCGCCAGGTGATGAGGACCGGCTGATCCCGGCTCAGTTCGGGACGATGCGAATCAGGACCGCGGTGACGTTGTCGACGCCCCCATGCCGGTTCGCCGCCTGGATCAGCTCCGCACAGGTCTTCTCGAGGTCGGGCTGGTTGCGATCGATGATGTCGCGCAGCTCGCCATCCTCGACCATCCCTGAGAGCCCGTCGGAGCAGAGCAGGTAGACGTCCGAGGTCTCCGGCACGTCGGTCATCACATCGACCTGCACGGTGTCCTTCATGCCGAGCGCCCGGACAATCACGTTCTTGTGAGGGAACCTCGCGATCTCCTCTGGCGTCAGCTCCTTCATCTTGATGTAGTCGTTGAGGAGGGAGTGATCCTCGGTCAGCTGGCGCAGCTCGCCCTTCCGCCACCGGTAGACGCGAGAGTCGCCGACGTGGCCAAGGATCACGCCGCCGCGGACGAGCAGCGCTGCCACGAGCGTCGTTCCCATGCCTCGCTGTTTGGGGTTGGCTGCGGCCGACTCGAAGATCCGCAGGTTGGCGAGCTTGATCCCCGCCGCAATCCGATTCTCCTCGTACGTGATGCCCTTCTCCATGCGGTAGGGCCAGGTGACGTCATCGTCGTCGGCACTCTCCTTGAAGAAGTGCGCCACCGTCTCGACTGCCAGCCTCGAGGCGACCTCACCCGCGCTGTGACCACCCATGCCGTCTGCCACCATGTACAGGTTCTGATCGGCGAACAGGTAGTAGCTGTCCTCGTTGTGGGTCCGCTTCATGCCGACATCGGTGGCGCCGGCGAACTGTACCTTCATGGTTGCACCCGTCTCACGGAATCACGACTCGAACGACCGGGCCGGCTTCGAGGCGAAGGCTTCCGGCACAATCGTACAGATCGCCGTCGAGAGTGTAGTCAAATCGAGTCGAACACCCAAGCTCGAAAGACGCGGCGAGGTCGTCGGCGAATCCGGTACCCGGGAGCTCCGCGCCCCGCCAGACCGCGGGCAGCGCCCGCACGATGTCTGACAGCCCACCGGGAATCGCGACGACGTGGATGCGGTCCCCCCGCTCACCGGCCCGTCGAAAGGGCGTAAAGCCAAGCCCGATCTGCTCGGTGCTGCTCGCCATCACCGAGGTGAAGCCGCCTTCGAGCCACGTCGCGTCGCCCTTGCGCACACTTCCCTCGAACCGCGCGCTCAGCCGCTTCGCGAGGCTGCCTCCGACCAGCACGCTGAAGACCACCTGCACGAACACCTTGGCCGCCACCAGCGGAGAGACCTCTCCCTGTTCGTAGTAGACCCTCAAGAAGTTCGAGACCACGCCGTTGCCGAAGATGAAGCCGTAACGGGTCTCACCGCCGTCGAGCACCCGAAGCAGCGGACGCGCCACCTCCCGCGGCGTCTCCCCCCGGTCGAGGGCATCGAGCAGCCACGGCAGGATCGTCGAGGGCTTGCCCCGGATCCCGAACGAGTTGCTCACCGTGTTCATCGTGCCGCCCCGGAGGATCACGATCCGCGGAAAGGCCTCGTCGCCCCACGCCTTCGCA
>JBILLP010000134.1:0-7929 GCA_044376025.1 Bradymonadia bacterium | reverse complement strand
ACCTCGACGAGTTCGCGCCAGGCGCCGCCTGCCCGATGGATGCGCTCCAGGGCCTGGAGCGCCTCGAGGTCGCGGTCGTCGGCCTCGACCGCCTGCCGGTAGGCCTCGGTCGCCTCGGCGACATCGCCGAGCTGCCTCTCGTAGATGGCGCCGATTCGCTTGTAGAGCGCCACCTGCGCGGCCGAGTCATACGCGAGGCTGACGCGGCGCTTGAGGATGCCGACCAGCGACGACCCGTCGTCACCGGCGGCGTAGATCCGCTCGAGCGCAGCCAGTGCCGCCTCGTTCTCAGGGTCGATCGACAGGGCCCGGTCGAAGTAGATCTCCGCCATCTCCGCGCGGCCGAGCTTCTCCTCCTGCAGGCGTCCCACGGTGAGCAGCAGCGGCAACGTCGCCGCCTCGGACTCCTCCGCGGCGACACGCGAGATCAGGTCAACGTAGCGGTTGACCACCTCGGCGACCTGTCCCGAGAGCGCTGCGAGGCGCTCGAGCTCTGCGCGGAGCTCCTCGTCAAGCGGCGACTCCTCGACCGCCTTCACCAGGATGAAGAAGGCGCCAGCCGGCTGCTGCAGGCGGTGCTCGTAGATCCCGGCCGCCGACTTCAGCGCCTCGATGCGCTCCCACTTGTCCTCGATGAACTCGACCCGTTCGATCTGGAGCCGTGCGAGCGGCTCCCACTTCTCGGACTCCGTGTAGAGCTCGCTCGCAGCGGCCGCGGCGTCGGCGTCGGTGATATCGAGGTCGAGCAGACGCTCATAGGCGCTGAGCGCGAGCTCGGGGTTGCGCAGCGTCTGGTGCCAGATGGCCGCGATTCGGCGCAGGAGCTCGATGCGGTCCTCGTCCTCGGTCGCGGCGGCGAGCTTGAGCTCGAGCACCTCGACAGTGCGGTCCCAGGCTCCCTGCTGGGCATGGAGCGCCTCGAGCCTGTCGAGCGCTTCAGCGAGGCCCGGCGACAGCGCGAGGACACGGGTCCACTGCTTCACCGCCAGGTCGGGGCGCGAGAGCACGTCGGCGTAGAGTTCGCCGAGCTGCTTGTGCACGCCGAGCTGCTCGGAGGCCTCGACGAGGCCAAGGTCGAGAAGCCGGTTCAGTGTGGTCGCGAGCTTCTCGTAGCTGCTGGTCTCCTCGAAGAGCTGCCGCAGGGCCCGGAGGATCGCGGCGTCCTCGGGCTGCAGGGCCAGGGCCTGCTCGTACCGCTCCACCGCCAGGTCGGGATTGCCCAGCTGCTCGGCCCAGAGGCGCCCTGACTGCTGGAGCAGCCCGGCACGTTCCGTGGCGTCGGCGGCGAGCTCGACCTGGCGATCGACCACGCTGGCCAGCTCGCTGAACTGCTCGCTTCGCCGATACAGTTCGCCCAGGCGCGATAGCGCGTTTTGATCCGTCGGGGTCTGCGACAAGACCCTGTTCCACAGGCCGATCGCATCCTCGAGGCGGTCGAGCTGCTCGGTGGCGAGCAGTGCCATCTGCTCCCAGTAGCGGGCACGCTCTGTCGCCGCCGTCGCAAGGTTCGAACGCCGCTCCAGGATCTCGAACAGCCGCTCCCAGGCATCCTCCGCGCCGAACAGGCGCTCAAGGGCATCAAGCGCTCCCTGGTGCGAGGGATCGAGGTCGAGCACCTCCTCGTACACCGCGATGGCGTCGGCCTTCGCGCCCCGGTGCTGTTCGAGCAGCTGGGCGTGCCTGAACGCCAGCGCCACGAGGAGCCCCGACTCGAAGACGACTTCGCGTCGCTTTGCGACGATGTCGATCAGGTCTGACCACCGCTCTGTCAGGGTGTAGATCCGGTCGAGGGCCTCGAGGCAGCCCGGATCGGTCTCCTCGACCTTCAGGGCCTCGAGGTAGGCCGCCTCAGCAGCGGAGATGTCGCCAACCTCATCCTCCAGGACCCGCGCGAGCCGCTTGGCAAGCGCAAAGCGGTCGGCATCCGAGAGGTCGCCCTGGAGCGCGGTCGCGTAGACGTCCGCAACGGTCCGGGCGCCCCCGGCCTCTGCCGCGAGCGACTCGAAGCGATCGCGCAGCGCCTCATCCGATGGCTGCTCGACCACCGCGCGTCCCAGAAGCTCGAGGGCGCGGGCCTTGTCGGAGAGCTCGAGCAGACAGATGTCAGCGGAGTCGAGCCAGAGGCCCGACCGGCGATGTGAGTCGTCCTCGACGGCCGCGGTCGCCTCGTTCAGCGCGAGGAGCTTCGACCAGGCGCGACTGCTTCGGTAGATGGGATCGAGGATCGATGCGATCTCGAGCACCTCGTCTGCGCCGCTGAGCAGCCCCTCGAGGGCGGTCATGACGTCGCTGCTCGACGGGTCGCTCGCCAGCAGCTCGCGGTACACGGAGACCGCTTCGCCCACCTGGCCAAGCGACTCCGAGAGCACCGAACCCAGGCGGAGGAGCAGTCCTCGCCGCTCGTCCGCGGCGCGCGCGAGGTCCGCCCGCCGACGCAACACATCGGCCAGCGCCGTCCAGTTCGAAGCCGCCTGGTAGAGCCGGTCGAGCGCCTCGAGCGCCGCGCCATCGGTGGCATCGGCGTCGGCGAGCCGGTCGAAGACCGCAATCGCTCCCGCCTTGTCCCCGAGCTCCACCTCGAGGACCCGCGCCAGTCGCACCGAGAGCTCGCGACGCAGTGACGGGTCGGAGACCTCGTCCGCGAGATCGCCGAAGAGGTCGGCCACGGCGCGCCACTGGCCGGACGCGCCGCCAAGCCGCTCGATCTCGTCGAGGTCCTCGCTGCGTGCCTCCTCGGTCAACGCCTTCGACCGCGCCTTGAAGGCACCCTCGATGTCCGAGAGCAGCTCCTCATTCACGCGTGCGACGTCGATGAGCAGGTCGTGTCGACGACGCGGGTCATCGCTGGCCTCCACGAGGGACAGCAGCGCCCAGACCAGCCTCGGGCCGTCATTCTCGCCCCGGTAGATCGGCTCAAGGATCGCGGCGGCATCGCCGGCCGCGTCGCCGCCCTCGACCAGCGCCTCGAGCGCCTCGCGCGAGGCGCGGTGCGCAGGGTCGGCCTCGAGGATCTCGCGGTAGACCGCGAGCGCCGCAGGGAGGTCGCCCAGCTCACGCTCGAGGAGCCGTGCGACGCGGTAGCGGATGTTGATCGCCTGGCTGGGCACGCCCACCAGCCGTGCCTCTGTCTCAAGCACCGAGAGGAGCTCGGACCAGTTCTCGGTCGCAGCAAAGAGGCGATCGAGTGCCTGCACCGCGCCGAGGTCGGTCGGATCGAGATCAACCACCGAGCGGTAGGCGCCGATGGCACGATCGGCGTCGTCCAGCTCCTTCTCGAACACGGCCCCAAGCGTGAAGAAGACCTCCTTTCGCGCGGCAGCATCGCCGAGCAGCGGAAGCTTGCGCTCGTAGTTCTCGACAAGGTCCTCCCAGCGGGCCAGCCGGGTGAACAGCCGCTCCAGCGCCTCGATTGCATCACGGTCCGCGTGATCCAGATCGAGCACCGCCCGGTAGACCTCGATGGCCTCCTCGGGCTTCGAGAGCACGTCCTCAAGCAGGGTTGCCGCCTGCAGCAGCAGCGTCCGCCGCACCGACGGCACCGACTGCACCTGCAGAAGCTCCGCCTTCTTCGAGAGCACATCGACCAGCCCGGTCCAGTGCTCCAGCCGCCTGAAGATGCGCTCGAGCGCGTCGAGCGCGTCGGCGTTCTGCTCGTCTAGGTTGAGAACCTTCGCCCACAGCCCTGCGGCACGCTCGAGGTCGCCCAGCTTCCCTTCTGCGAGCCGCGCTGCGGTCGCGAGCGCAGCCAGGCCGGCGGACTCATCGGCAGCATCGACGCCCAACCGCTCAAGTTCACCAACCAGCCGACCCGTCTCGCCGCACTCCTCCGCGAGGAGCTCGAGCGTCTCGTTCAGGCCCCGGTCGGCAGGGAACTCAGGCAGCGCACGCAGCAGCGCCGCGAACGCGGTCGACGACTGCGCCAGCTTTCCAGCGTAGAGGTCGCCGAGCCGCGTCACCAGCGCCAGCCGCTCGGCCGGGTCATGCGCAAGCCTGAGCTTCACCTCGATCAGCTCGGCGACGCGCGACCATGCCGACTCCGAGACGTAGAGCGGCTCCAGCAGCCTCGCCGCCTCGATCGCGAGGTCGTCGTCGTCGAGCCAGCGACGAAGTGCGCTACGCGCGGCCTCGTTCGCGGGATCGGCGGAGAGCACCGCTGTCCAGAGGTCGAGCGCCCTTCGCGGGTCGCCAAGGGCCTCTGCCGTCACCGCGGCGAGCCGCGTCTGCAGCTCGGTCCGCTCGGCGCCCTCGGCGAGGCTGACCCGACGTTCGAGGATCGACGCCTGCGAGGATGCGTCACCGATCGCGCCGAACAGGCGATCGAGCGAGGCGAGGACCTCACGGTCGTCGGGCTGCTCGTCGAGGACCCGGTTCAGCTCGCCGATGGCAAGCTCCGGCTCCCCGAGCATCTCCTCGCGGATGCTCGCGGCCTTCAGCAGAAGCGCGCGGCGCTCCCCCCGGTCTGAGCAGCCGAGCAGCCGCTCCTCGATCACCCCGAGCAGGTCGTGCCACTGCTCGAGCCGTGCGTGCAGCGCCTCGAGGGCCAACAGGGTCGAGGCGCGGGCAGGGGCGAGGTCGAGCACGCGCCGGTGAAGCCGAATCGCCTCCTCCGCCGCGCCGAGGTAGCTATCGGCCAGCTCGGCGGCCCGGTCGAGCAACGCGACGGCACGGGCCGGGCTCGTCATGGCGACGTCGGTGTCGTCGACGATCGACTCGAGCGTCGTGACGTGGTTCGCCCACGCGTTCAGCGTCTCCGCGAGGCGCTCAAGCTCAGCCAGCGCGAGGTCTGATCCAGGCTCGGCGCGCAGCATCCGCTCGAAGGCATTCCGCGCCTGTCCCGGGTCCCCAACCTGGCGGAGCCACAGTTCGCCAATCCGGCGAAGCAGCTCGACCTGGCTGGCAGTCTGCGTCTCGGAGCTGAGTCGAATCTCGAGCACGTCGGCGAGGCTCCGCCAGGCGCCGTCAGCCTCATAGAGCGGCTCGAGGAGTGCGGCCGCCCGTTCGCGCTGGCCGTCGTGCGCGAGCAGTGCCTCGACCCGGGCGCGGGCCGCCGGCTGCTGGGGCTCGTGCGCAAGCACCGTGGCGAGCTCATCAAGCGCGGCATCGGGGTCATCGACCCGCTCGAGCAGCACCGAGGCAAGCTCGAGCCGGAGCTCGGTCTGCTCCGCCTTTGCGACCGCGGCGATGAGCTGTCGAAGCACGTCCGAAAGCTCCACGCCATCGCCCGTCTGCCGGTACAGGCGCCGCAGCGAGCGCAACGCGTCGAGATCGCCCGGGGACTCAGCCAGCACGCGCCGGTGAGCCTCGATCGCCGCCGCCTCGTCGCCTCGCTTCTCGTCGTGGAGCGCGGCGATGCGCTTGAGGAGCGCGAGCCGCTCGGCGCCATCCACCGCAGCCGCCAGCTTGTCCTCAAGCAGCGAGAGCAGGTCATCCCACCGTGCGAGCCGCGTCAGCAGGGCCTCATGGCGCTCGATCGTCTCGGCGTGCCCGGGGACACGCGCGAGGATCTCATGGTGGACAACGAGCGCATCCTCGGGACTCTGCGCCCCACCCTCGAGCAGCCGCGCCCGTCGAAGCGACAGGTCGAGCCACGGCGCCTCCTCCGAGGCGTCAAGATCGTCGGCGATGCGGCCGAAGACGTCGGCGAGCTCCCGCTCCGAACCCGCACCCGCCGCTGCGCCCTCTGCCGCTCCATAGAGCGACGTCGCCCGCGGTCGGAGCGAAAGCGCCATGGCGTACCAGCCGAACGCCTCGTCGGAGTCTCCCTTCGCATCGCCGATCGAGGCGAGCTTGACGGTCAGGTCGAAGCGGTCGGCGTCGTCCGTGGCATGGCCGAGCAGCACCTCTGTCACGCGGCTGAGCGCCGCGAAGTCACCGCGCGTCTCGTACACGGCGACGAGCGCTCGTGCCGCATCGGCGTTGTCGGGCTCGATCGAGAGGATCTTCTCCCATGCCTTCGCCGCCCGCTCGGGGGCGTCGAGCTGCTCGCCCGAGATCCGCGCGATGCGGAAGAGCAGGTCAACCCGGGTGGCCTCATCCTTGGCAGAGCCGACGAGGGCCTCGAGCTGTCGCACCAGCTCGGCCCACGCACCGTCACGCGCGTAGGTCCGCTCCAGGGCATCCCACCGACGGAGCTCGGTGGCCGCCTTGCGGACCGCATCGCGGGCACGGGCGTGAGAGGGCTCGATCTCGAGCAGTGACTCGAACGCCGTGAGCGCACTGGCGGTGTCCCCGAGCCGGTCGGTGTAGAGCAGGCCCAGCTTCAGCAGGCCTGCCACGCGCTCGGGACCCGCCGCAAGCAGCCCGACCCGCCTCGACAGCACATCCGCGAGCCGGTCGTAGGCCTTCTCCTTCTCGAAGATGACCTCGAGTGCCTCGAGTGCCTTGGCATCGTCGGGGTCGGCCTCGAGCACGTCCTTCCAGAGCGAGACCGCGAGCTCGGGCTTGCGGGCCTTGGTCGCAGCCGCGTCGGCCGCATCGCGGAGCAGCGCAACGCGGCGGGCATCGGACTCCGCCTGGCCGGCGAGCGCGCGCTTCACCTCGATCAGCTTCTCCCACTCCCGCCGCTTCTCGTAGAGGTCCTCGAGGGCCGCGAGGGCGCCAGGCTGCAGCGGGTCGATCGCCCGGATCGCCTCGTAGGCCTTGATCGCCTCTGCCTGGTTGGCGAACCGCTCGATGAAGAGGCGCGCGATGGCGTCGTAGATCTCGATCTTCTGGGCTGCCTCGGCCACCGCCTCAGCCCGCTTGCGGAGCACCTCGATGAGGTCGGGGAAGCGACCGAGCGCCCTGAGCTTCTCTGCCAACGCGTCGAGAAGGTCGAGGTCGCGAGGCTCGACCTGCAGCAGCGCCTGGTAGGTCGTCACCACCATCGCGTCCTGCTGGAGCTCGTCTCGGTAGATCCGCAGCAGCTCCCGCAGGAGCGAACCGCGCCACAACGGCTCGCCCACCGACTCGTCCGCCTGGTGCTTGAGCACGTCAGCGAGCGCAACCCACTTCTCGCCCCGCCGGTATGCTGCTTTGATCAGCTCCCGCGCCGACTCGTCAGACTTGTTCGCCTTGAGCACCCTGCGGAGCGAGTCGAGCGCCTTCTCCTCGTTTCCGAGACCGAGCGCGAGGTAGGCCTGCGCCCGGTAGGACTCTGTCTCCGCCTGGCTGCCGAACTCCGCAGTCAGCCGCTCCTGGTAGATCTGCTGCGCCTTGCGCCAGTTGCCCTTCTGGGCCGGCTCGATCACCTCTGCATCGCGGGCCGCCTCGGGCCCCGCTGCACCGACGTAGGCCGCGGCGCCGGCCCAGTCGGCGAGCGCGCAGAAGCGAGCGACGTAGAGCACACCCGCCCACGAAGGATCGGCGCCGCTCTCCTCCTCGGCGAGCTCGACGATGCGCTCCCAGGCATCACGGCGCCCGTACAGGGGAGCCAGTAGCAGCCGAGCAACCCCCGCCCGGTCAGGCGCGGCGCTCAGCAGGTGCCAAGCGCCGCCCGTCAGCTCCTCGGCGTCAGCGCCCTCGCGCCCACGGATGTCGAGCCAGCGCAGGCCAGCCCTGAGACCGGACTCTCCGCCCGCCTCACGCTGCTCCAGCAACGCCTCCTCGAGACGTTCGAGCCCGGCCCATCCGAGCGGGATCACGCGTCCGGCA
Source organism: Bradymonadia bacterium (assembly GCA_044376025.1). Taxonomy (GTDB): domain Bacteria; phylum Myxococcota_A; class Bradymonadia; order REDH01; family REDH01; genus JBILLP01. The sequence goes on along the minus strand of JBILLP010000134.1, from coordinate 297 downwards.
ACGATCGGCGCAGCCGTGGTGACGGGACGAGCGGCCACAAGCCCGGAGACCCCGGTCGCCGTCGCGCTCGGCGAGGCGGCAGCAGAGGGCACCGACGACGTCCCGACGGCCGGAGCCGACAGCGAGGCACGCAGGGAGGCCACGAGTGGCCGCGCCGACGTCGTGGCCGCACCGACCGTCGTTGCCACGCTGGCCGGCTCCGCGGCAACCGCCACGGGCTCCTCGACTGGCGCAGGCGCCTCCTCGGGCGCGACAATCGCCGCGGGCGCCTCGACCGGCTCCGACGCCTCTTCGGGC
>JBILLP010000133.1:0-7941 GCA_044376025.1 Bradymonadia bacterium | reverse complement strand
CGCGGCACCGCGCGTCGCAGAGAAGGCCGCCGAGGCCCCGCCGCCGCGGCGCGCGCGGAAGGGGCCGGTCCGGCTCGAGGATGCCGGCACCCCGCCCAAGGCCGTTCGGCAGGACCCACGGCTGGGATACCCGCGCGAGTTCAGGGAGAAGGCGATCGCAGGCCTCGTCGTCGTCCAGTGCATCATCACCGAGTCGGGCAAGGTCAGGGCCTGCCGCTCGCGCAGCGGCCCCGACGAGCTCGCCACCTACGCGATCTCGGTGATCCGGAACTGGGAGTACGAACCCGCAAGGGACCACGCTGGCAAGCCCGTCGCAGTCGCCTTCACGTGGCGGTTCCCCTTCAGGCTCTCGTGAGGTCGCCCATGTTGACGCGTCGAGCTGCAAGACTCCGCTCGTCCCACGTCGCCGTGCTGGCGTCGGCGATCCTCCTCGACGCTGTGCTCGCCGGGGCACAGCCCTCCGGGACGCCCACCGAACCCGCACCTCCGACCCCTCACGCCCCGGAGCCTGCACCGGTCCCCGAGGGTTCGGGCGAGTCGCCAGGTCTCGAGGAGGAGGTGGTACCGGGTCTCGAGGAGGAGGTGGTACCGGGCCTCGAGGAGGAGGTGGTACCGGGCCTCGAGGAGGAGGTGGTACCGGGCCTCGAGGAGGAGGTGGTTCCGGGTCTCGAGGAGGAGGTGGTGCCGGGTCTCGAGGAGGAGGTGGTGCCGGGTCTCGAGGAGGAGTTGGTTCCGGTGCCTGAGGAGGAGGTGGTTCCCCCGGCTCCGGGCGACGCGGCACCGGCGCCCGCCGCACCCAGCGACGAGGACCGCTACTACGACCAGTTCTGGGAGCAGCTCGACCGGCAGGATGCGCCCCCGGCCCCGCCACAGGGCGGCGACGCCGCGCTCGTCTCGAATGTGCTCGGCAAGGTCATCGACGCGGAGTTCGACTCGGGGCTGCCCGACGTGGTCGTCTCGGTCGATGGTTCAGATGTCACGGCACGCTCCGACGCCAGCGGCGCCTTCGCGTTGCGACTGGCGCCAGGGACATGGGTCGTCAGGCTGACGCTGCTCACCTACGCACCGGCCGCGTTCGAGGTGGTTGTCGAGGGCGACGAGGTCGTCGACCTCGGCGCGCTCGAACTCGCCGTCGATGCTCGCAACGCCGAGACGGTCGTGGTCGAGGGCAGGGCGATCCGCGAGAACACCGAGACGCAGCTCCTGGCGCGCCGCGAGTCGGCGGCGGCGAGTGACGCGGTCAGCGCGGAGGAGATGAGCAAGGCCCCGGACTCCGCCGCGAGCGATGCGGTCAAGCGGGTTGTCGGCGCGACCATCGTCAATGACCAGTTCCTCTACATCCGGGGTCTCGGCGGTCGGTACACCTGCGTCACGATGAACGGCACGCTGCTGCGCGGCACCGACCCGGATTTCCCCGGCGTCCAGCTCGACGTGCTGCCGTCGGACCTGCTGTCAAACCTCACCGTCTACAAGAGCTTCTCGCCCGACCTCTCGGGCGGGTGCGCGGCAGGCCAGCTCGACGCCGGCACGCGGGACTACCCGGAGGACCGCAGGCTGACCCTGTCGGCATCGGTCTCCGGGTCGACCGGGACCACCTTCGGGAGCAGGCGTGCGGCGTCTGGCGGTGCGTGGGACTGGACCGGGTTCGATGACGGCGCGCGCGACCTCCGCGCTTCGCTCCCGGACCAGCGCGTCGAGCTCGGCGCCGGCCTCACCCGGGAGCAGGTCGACGCCGCAGGTCGAGCCGTCCGTGACGAGTGGACCCCGTCGGACACGACCGCTCCTCCCGGCTTCGGGCTCAAGGCAACCGCGGGCGACTCCGGCGAGTGGGGCGAGCGCCGCTGGGGCTACCTTGCCACCGCGAGCTACGGACAGGGGTACGACCGTGACGAGACGACCCTGCGGTCGGTGACCGTGGACGGCGAGGGCACGCTGCTGGTCGATGAGTCGCTGAACCAGGTCTCTGACAAGCGGACGATGAGGTGGGGCGCCCTCGGCACCGGCACGCTCGAGTGGGGACCGCGGCACCAGGTCACCATCGCGGAGCTCTGGAGCCACTCGGCCTCGGACCGCGTCTCGTGGGTGACCACCGACGCGTCGGCCGACCGAAGGCGGCCCTTCGAGAGCCGCCGGCTCGAGTGGATTCAGCGGGACTTCTCGTTCACGCAGCTGCTCGGGCGGCACCGGGGCCTCTGGCTCGAGAGCGAGCTGTCGTGGAACACCACACTGCTGCGAGCGAGCCGTGTCGAGCCTGAGACCCATTTCCTCAAGCGGGATGAGCTCGGCGGGGTCTGGCGGTGGCGCCCCGACCCGGGCTCGGGCGAGGTCTTCACCTCGCGGCTCGACCAGCAGGACGTCAGCGGCGGACTCGACTGGAAGGTCCCGACAGGCCTGACCTCATTCGTCAAGGCCGGTGCCGACGCGCAGGCGTCGGAGCGGACGTTCGATGCCCGGAGGCTCCGGTTCAACTGCACAGGATGCGAGCAGGGCGATCCCCGCGCGCTCGAGCCCGACGAGCTGTTCAGCGACGAGCGCGTCGGCAGGGAGCTCCTGTTCACGGAGGAGACCGGGTTTCACGATCGCTATCGTATCGGGCAGTCGCTGCTCTCGGGCTTCGGTCTGGTCGATGTCTCGGTCGCCGACAGCCTCCGGCTGACCGGGGGCGTCCGCTTCGAGCAGTTTGCGCAGACCGTGACCTCGGGCTCGCGCTTCGCCGGTCAGGACCGCGACGACGAGCTGACCGAGCGTTCAGAGGGCGACTGGCTGCCGTCGGTGGGCGCGGTGCTCAGCCTGTCTGAGACGATGTTCGTCAGGGCGAGCTACGGCGGCAGCGTCGCCAGGCCGCAGGGGCGCGAGATCGCTCCGTTCACCTACCAGGATTACGTCCGGCGCCGCACCATCACCGGCAACCCCGACCTGATCCGCACCTATGTGCACAGCGCCGACGTGCGCTGGGAGTGGTTCCCCGGTTCGAGCGAGGTCGTCGCCGCGAGCGTCTTCTACAAGCTGCCGCTGCACCCGATCGAGCAGTCGTACACGCTGGCGGGTGAGATCGCCTTCGCGAACGTCGATGCCGCGTCGAACCTGGGCGCAGAGGCAGAGGCCCGATTCTCGCTCGCCCGGTTCAAGAACGCGCTCTCGGGCTGGTCGCTCGGTGCCAACGCGACGGTCGTCGCATCATCGGTCGAGCTCAGCGACGAGCAGCGCCGTGCGGCGACGAACGATGAGCGACCGATGCAGGGCCAGGCGGAGTTCGTGGTGAATGGGACCCTCTCCTGGGAACCGGAGTCGCGGCCCTGGTCAGCGAACCTCCTCTACAACGTGGTGGGTCGCGAGCTCGACACGGTCGGCCTGGTCGGCCTGCCCGATACCTACAACCTGCCGTTTCACCGGCTCGATCTCACGGCGTCATGGCGCTTCACACCCGAACTGGCACTGCGCTGCGGGTTCCGGAACGTGCTGCTCCAGCCGCGCCGTGCCCAGCAGGGGTCGGTCATCGTCGAACGCCAGGCCGGGGATCTCGAGGGGACGCTCTCGGTGAACTGGGAGCCGGGACGCTGACACACTCCTGTCGCTGAGTTGTTCGAGAATCTTCCGTCGAAGTCCCCGTTCCCGACACACAGCCGACGCGCTCCGGGCACGATCGACGGGCAAAGGGATGCCCACTGGTTGACCACACGATCCTCCCGCCACGTGCGCGGGGCGATCCACACACGAGGAGAGACGAGATGGCCCTTCGACCTGTAGATTTTCGTGGCGTTGCGATCCTCAGCCTGCTCGCCCTCGCCGCCTGTGGCGAAGACGAGGACACGAGCACCGACACGGCCGACACCGGCACCGACACCGGGAACTCGCCCGTCGTCGTCTCGAGCAACATCGCTGCGAACACGACGTGGGCGACCGGGACCACGGTCGAGCTCGCCGCACTCGTCTTCGTGGAGTCGGGCGTGACGCTCACGATCGAGCCCGGGGTCACCATCAAGGGAGACAACGGCAGCGCGCTGGTGATCTCGCGAGGCGCCCGCATCGACGCGGTCGGTACCGCCGAGGCGCCGATCGTCTTCACCTCGTCGAAGCCCGAGGGTGCCCGCCAGCCCGGTGACTGGGGCGGAGTGGTGCTGCTCGGAGCCGCGCCGATCAACGCGGGCGCCGAGGGCAGCGTCGAGGGCATGGAAGCCAGCGCGCTGTCGGCGTTCGGAGGCACCGACGGAGCGCACGACTGCGGCACGATCTCGTTCGCGCGCATCGAGTTCGCGGGGTTCACCTTCGGCACCGACAACGAGCTCAACGGCCTGACGCTCGCCGGCTGCGGCAGCGAGACGTCGGTCGACCACGTTCAGGTGCACAAGGGCAAGGACGACGGCGTCGAGGTGTTCGGCGGCAGCCCCAACTTCAAGCACCTGCTGATCACCCAGGCGGCCGACGACTCGCTCGACTGGGACATGGGCTTCACCGGCAAGGTGCAGTTCCTGGCCGTGCAGCAGAACGCGGGCGGTGGCGACAAGGGCGTCGAGGCAGACAACCTCAAGGACGCGATCGACGCGACGCCTCGCTCACTGCCGACCATCTACAACGCCACGTTCGTCGGTTCGGGAACGAACCCCGAGCAGGGTGGCCTGCACATCCGTCGCGGCTCGGGCGTCAAGCTCGCCAACTCGATCATCACCGGCTTCGCGGCCGGCGCAATCGACTTCGACGGAGCCGGGGTCCAGGGCCTGGCCGATGCCGGCGACCTCACCTGTGACGGTCTCGCCGTGTACGGCAACGGCACAGACCCGTGGGCCGTCGACGCCTCTGCCGACGACGACGGCGGATTCGACGAGTCCGCCTGGTTCGCGAATGCCGGCCGCATCGCCTCGACCAGCGACGCCGGGCTCGGTGACCCCAACAACCTCACCGCCCCGGACATGGTCCCTGCGACGGCCGCGGCGGTCGCCGGGGCCGTTCCGACGCCCGCAGGCGACAGCTTCTTCGAGGCGACCGACTACATCGGTGCGTTCGCGCCGGGCGCCGCCGCCTGGACCGACGGCTGGACGGCGTTCCCCGAGAACTGAGCGGCCGCCCACGCCTCTGCGCGCGGGCATCGCCGGGAGCCCCCGGGCTCGGGCGAAGCGGGTCCTCGTTCGAATCTCCATCGCGTCGTCACCGTTTTGTCACGCGAGATCGGCAAGCGGCTGCCGTCCCAACTCCGGGACCGCACGAAGGTGAATCCATGAAGACGGGTCAAGGCATTCTCTGGACACTGGCCGCGAGCGCGGTGCTCGTCACCGCATGTGGCAAGTCGGCCCCGACTGCTCCTGCTGCCGACGGGACGGGATCCGGGTCGGGTGCCGCGGCCGCGCCGACGGCGGCCCTCGCCGGGGAGGTCCAGATCGACGGGTCGAGCACGGTGCTGCCGATCAGCGAGGCGGTTGCGGAGGAGTTCCAGAAGGGCGGGCAGGTCAAGGTGACCGTCGGCGGTTCGGGGACCGGTGGCGGCTTCCAGAAGTTCTGCAACGGCGAGATCGACGTCGCCGGGGCCTCGCGCCCGATCAAGAAGAACGAGATCGAGGCCTGTGCGGCCAAGGGCATCGAGTTCATCGAGGTGCCGATCGCGTACGATGCGATCTCCGTGGTCGTGAACCCCCAGAACTCCTGGGTCGACTCGATGACGGTCGCGGAGCTGAAGAAGCTCTGGGAGCCTGAGGCCCAGGGCGTCGTGAAGAAGTGGAGTGAGGTGCGCGCGGGATGGCCCGACGACGAGATCCGCCTCTTCGGTCCGGGCGTCGACTCCGGGACATACGACTACTTCACCAAGGCGATCGTGGGCAAGGAGCACTCGAGCCGCGGTGACTACACGTCGAGCGAAGACGACAACGTCGTCGTTCAGGGTGTCAGCACCGACAAGCTGGCGCTCGGCTTCTTCGGCTTCGCCTACTACGAGGAGAACGCGCAGAAGCTGCGCATCGTGCCGATCGACGACTCCAAGCCCGAGAACGGGAACGGCGGGGTTGCTCCGACCAAGGAGACCGTGCTGGCAGGCACCTACCAGCCGCTGTCCCGGCCCGTCTTCATCTACCTCTCAGCCCGCTCGCTGCAGCGGCCAGAGGTCGCCGCGTTCGGTGAGTTCTATGTCAAGAATGCCGGCCGGCTCGCAGGCGAGGTCGGCTACATCCCGCTGCCCGACGCGGCGTACGGCACCATCCTGGGCCACGTGACCGGCCGCAAGACGGGCACGCTCTTCGCCGACGGCTCCGCTGTGGGGTTGACGGTCGAGGCCCTGATCGCGATCGAGCGCGGTCAGCCGGGCGGAGCCCCGCCGTCAGCCGGAAGCGGCGCGGCGGCACCCGCCGGCAACGGAAGCGGTGCCCCGTCGGCCGGGAGCGGCGCGGCGGCACCCGCCGGCCGCTAAGGTCGCGGATCGATGGGAAAGCCGCGACCGAGCCTCATCGGAGACGCCAAGCCAACGCGTGAGCGTGTGGTTGAGGTGCTGCTCGTCGCGGCCGGCGGGCTCTCGATCCTCACCACGATCGCCATCACGCTCACGCTGGGCTACGAGAGCCTCTCTTTCTTCGGCGACGTCTCGCTCTCGCAGTTCCTGTTCGACACCGAGTGGACCCCGCTCTTTGCGAACAAGCGGTTCGGGATCTGGCCGCTCGTGGCCGGCACCTTCCTGACCTCTGCGATCGCGATGCTGGTCGCGCTGCCGTTCGGGCTGCTCGCGGCGATCCACATGAGCGAGTTTGCCAGGCCCGCCGTCCGGCGCTGGCTCAAGCCCGCCATCGAGGTCCTCGCGGGCGTCCCGACGGTCGTCTACGGCTACTTCGCGCTCGTCTACCTGACCCCGATCCTGCAGTCGTTCATGCCGCACCTGTCGGCGTTCAACGCCCTGGCACCCGGCCTGGTCATGGGGGTCATGATCATGCCGACCATCGCGTCACTCTCCGAGGATTCGCTGCGCGCCGTCCCGATGAGCCTGCGCGAGGCGGCACTCGGGCTCGGGGCGGGCAAGATCGCGACGATCTGGCGCGTGGTGTTGCCGGCGGCCTTCTCGGGAATTGCTGCCTCGGTGATCCTCGGGATCTCGCGGGCGGTCGGGGAGACGATGATCGTGGCGATCGCGGCCGGACAGCAGCCGCGGCTCACCCTCGACCCGCAGGTCCCCATCGCGACCATGACGGCCTTCATCGTGCAGGTCAGCATGGGCGACACGCCGCACGGGACCATCGAGTACCGGAGCATCTTCGTGGTCGGTGGAACGCTCTTCATCGCAACCTTCTTCATGAACTGGGTGAGCCATCGCCTCGCCCGCAGGTACCGGGGGTTGATGTGAGCGCCATGAAGCGACAGGGCGTCAACCACGGGGAGCTGGCCTTTCGCGCCATCTGCCTTCTCGCCGTGGTGATTCCGCTCGGCATGCTCGGGCTGATGGTCGCCGGCGTGGTCCAGACCGGCCTCGAACGCATCTCCTGGGACTTCGTGACCGGTTTCCCGAGCCGCCGTGCGGCGGTCGCGGGGATCCTGCCGGCGCTGGTGGGCAGCGTGCTGCTCGTGCTCCTGACGATGCTGATCGCCGTCCCCGTGGGGGTCGGCGCGGCGCTCTACCTCGAGGAGTATGGCCGTCGCGGCAGGTTTGCGGCGCTTGTCGAGGTCAATATCAGCAACCTGGCCGGCGTGCCGTCGATCATCTACGGTCTGCTCGGGCTCGAGATCTTCGTGCGCGCGGTCGGGCTGGGCCAGAGCCTGCTCGCGGGGGCGATGACGCTCGCGCTCCTGGTCATGCCCGTTGTCATCACGGCCTCTCGCGAGTCGATCCGGACGGTTCCGAATAGCCTCCGCGAGGCGGCGCTCGGCATGGGCGCCACACGATGGCAGATGGTCAGGCAGATTGTCCTCCCGCTCGCGGCACCCGGCATGCTGACCGGGTCAATCCTCGCGCTGTCACGGGCCTTCGGGGAGTCG
>JBILLP010000132.1:0-7971 GCA_044376025.1 Bradymonadia bacterium | reverse complement strand
GGGCTTCTGGTCGCGCCCGGCCCTGACGCTGAGGCGCATCGACAGGTTCGGTACGCCGGCGCGGTCGAGCAGCACGACCTCGAGGCCGTTGTCGAGGCGCAGCGTGCGGGACTCGGGCAGCGCGAACGGGCGCGGGGTGCCCGGGGCGGGAGGCTGCGTGCGGTCGGGCTCCGTCCGAACGGCCGTCGCGGCGCCGCCGCAGCCCGACAGCAGGGCCGAGGCGGTGGCGAGCGTGGCCAGCAGGGTGCGGAGCGTGGTTGACCCGCCGTGACGTCGTGGGGTTGCGGGGTGCCTCATCGACCGGCCTCCTCGGTGCGTGCCTTGACATCGACGCGGACGACCGTGGCGCGCTCGGGCCGCAGCTTCTGCTGAGCGAGGCGCTGCACATCGGCGACGGTGACCGCGCGGATGCGGTCGAGCGCGCCGTTCACGCGGTCGGGTTCGCCATGGTAGAGCGTGTCTTCGCCCACCCGGAGCGCGAGCCGCAGGTTGCCGTCGATGCCCGACACCACCTGCCGCATGAGCTGCTGCTTGGCGGCCTCGACCTCTTCGGCGGTGATCGGGCGCTCGGTGAGCGCGGCGACCTCTGCCTCGAGCTCCGCGCGGAGCTGCGCGCTTGGAACGCCGTTCGAGGTGGCAAACACACCGAGCAGGTCGGGTCCGCGCCGGCCGTACGTGAACGACTCCACATCGAGCGCGTGCCCCGTCTCGCGCACGAGCCTGCCGTACAGCCGCGACGACTCCCCGCCGCCGAGGATGTGCGACAGAACCTGCGCGGCGTCGTTCTCCGCCGACGGCTCGGGCTCGATCTTCCAGCCGATCATCACGGCGGGCTGCTTGGCGAGCGCGTCCTCGACGACCTTCTCGCGCGCCGCGGTCTGCTCGGGCTCGTCACACTGCCAGCGGGGCGGTTCCGCCCCCCGGGCGATGGAGCCGAACCAGTGCTCGACCTGGGCGCGGGCCTCGGACTCGTCGAAATCCCCTGCGATCACGAGCACCGCGTTGTTGGGCTTGTAGTACAGGTCGAAGAAGGCCTGCACGTCGGCGAGCTGCGCGGCGTTGAGGTCGTCCATCGAGCCGATCGTGCTGTGGGTGTAGGGCCAGCACTCGTAGGCGAGGTCGTCGAACTCGAGCCACGCCGGGTTGTAGGGCTGGTTGTCGATCGAGGTGCGACGCTCCTCCTTGACTACCTCGCGCTGGTTCTCGAAATTCTCCTGCGTGACCGCCAGTGACTTCATGCGGTCGGACTCGAGCCAGAGCGCGAGCCCGAGCCGGTCCGAGGGCAGGATCTCGAAGTAATTGGTCCGGTCCTCGCTGGTCGTCCCGTTCATGTTGCCACCATTTCCGAAGATATGCTGAAAATGGCCGCCCTTGGGCACGTTGGCAGAGCCCTGGAACATCATGTGCTCGAACAGGTGGGCGAAGCCCGACCGGCCCTGCACCTCGCTCGCGGAGCCGACGTCGTAGTAGACCGCGACCGCGACGGTCGGCGAGCCCGAGCGCGGCGCGAGCACGACCCGCAGCCCGTTGTCGAGCGTGAAGCCCTCGGTGCGAACCGACAGCGCGGTGGCGTCTGCGGCATCGACCGGCCCGACGGCGGAGACCGAGGTCGCGACCGCCGCCGCGGCCGCCACCGCCAGCGAACGCCAGCCGGCGCCCCGCCGACCGTGGGAGTTTCGGATTCTGGATGACACGGTGATACCTCCTTCGGCCTGGTTCGCGCCGGAGCGGCGGTCCTAGGCCGGCAGCCCTGCGCAGGCAAGGGAGCGTTGCGGGGCGCGGCGCCCGGGCAGGAGCCGTCCGTCACCCCGGCTCGTCGACCCGCGTGACCTCGACCGACGCCCCGAGCGACTCCGCGCCCCCGCCGAGGCCCGGCTTCGCACGGGCTTCTCGGCGGGGCTGCGCTCTCAACCGGTCGAACGCGTCACCTCCCGCAAGGGTACGAGGGTTCAAGGGTCAAGCGACGGCCCTCCGCCTACGGCAGCGACCGGGCTAGACGAAGGCCGACGGTGTTGTACCGTTCGTCGGGGCCGTCGCTGCCGCGAGACGCGGAACGCGCGTAGCTCGCGTTGCCGCTCCACGACCCACCCCGGCCGACTCGGTTGGAGCCCGTCGTCGCCCCGAGCGGGTCCGTCACCGTGCCCGGGTAGCTGCCGTACCAGTCCCAGGTCCACTCCCACACGTTCCCCAGCATGTCGCGTAGACCCCACGCGTTCGCCGTCTTGCCCCCCACCGCCTGCGTGCGGCTCCCGCTGTTCTTGCACCACCAGGCGATCCCGTCGAGGTTCGCCTGCGCCGTCGTGCAGCCGGTCACCGTGCCGCTCAGGTTGCCCGCGTAGGTCGCCGTGGTCGTTCCGGCGCGTGCCGCATACTCCCACTCCGCCTCGGTCGGCAGGCGATAGCCATCGCACCTCAGCCCCACGAAGGTCGCGCCCGTGCAGCCGGTGTGGACGCCGTCTTTCCAGCCGTTCGTCGGGTCGGCGCAACCCGTCAGCGTGTAGCAGGCTGTCAGCCCCTCGGCCGCCGACCTCGCGTTCGCAAAGCCCAGCGCGCTGTACCAGTCGACCTGCTCCACCGGGCCGCCGTCGTTGGCGCTGGTCGTCGTGCAACTCGTGCCCGTCGTGCTCTGAAAGCACGACGGGTTCACCCCGCCGCTCAGCGCCTCCCACGCGCCCTGCGTCACCTCCGTCCGGTCGATGAAGAAGGCCCGCGTCAGCGTCACGCTGTGCTGGGTCTCGTCAGTCTCTCGGCCGAGCTCGCCGGTCGGGGAGCCCATCCTGAAGCTCCCGGCCGGGATCCACACCATGCCCGCCGGCGCGCAGCGGTCGTTCTCGGTGCCATTCGGCGCGGTCGCGCAGAAGCCCGAGGCGCAGTCGGCATTGGCCGTGCAAGCGGCGCCGAGCGGCGGGAGCCGCGTGCAGCCGCCCTCATCGACCGTACAGCTCACCGAGCAGGAGAGTGTACCGCCGTCGAAGCCTCGTGCGTCGCACGTGTCGCTGGCCGGAACCGCGCCGTCGCACTGCTCGCCGAGCCCCGGCTGCACCACGCCGTTGCCGCAGAAGCTCGTTGCCCCCGCAACCGACCGGCAGCCCGCGTCGCACACCGTGCAGGCCCGCAAACCGTACGCACAGGCCTCCGTCGCGGCGTTGCCGTCATCGCACGCCTCACCGGCCTCCACGACCCCGTTGCCGCAAATGGCGGGGGCGGTGCAGCCAGCGTCAGGCTCCACACACGCGACCGAACCCGGTTCACCCTCCACGCAGCCAATGGTGCCGCACGTGCCGCAGGTGCCGCCCGGCAGCGCGGGCAGGGTGCCACAACCTCCGCAGGCGTTCGGGGCACCGGCGTCAGCTCAGCGCACGGTGTTGACGTCGGTGCACTCGACGCGGCCGCCGCAGCCGCAGGCGTCGCCCGGCTCGACGGGCTCGACATCGAGCCGCAGCTGCTGGTCACCGCCACAGGCGTTCGTGGCGGGCAACGTTTCGCCCGTTTCACCAACGTCGGGCATGGGCGACAGGCCGTCGACGGTCGTGCAGCCCGAGAGCACCAGCAGCAGGGCCGCAAGGGCACGAGGCGAGGCGAGGGGTGTCAGCATCGCAGGACTCCAGATTTGACGAGGCAGCTTGGCGCATAGCGCGGGCTCCGCGGCGCGGCAAGCGGGTCGGGCCAGGCCGCTCAGGGCGATCGAGTTCTCGTCCGGGCGGGGGATCGACAACGGCATGGAGTTCTGATCGACGTCAGGAGGCTGCGTCACCACGACGCTGGCTTCGGAGGAGTCGGTCATGCCCCGCCATCCAACCCAGTCAGAGCGCGTCGTGTCGTTTGAGGTCGCCCAGTCAAGGATCTCGCACGAGGCGCTCGACGTCACGCTTCGGCAGTTGACCGACCCTCGGCGGGCGCAGGGGAGGCGCCATCCGCTTCGTTCGGTGGTGCTGATCGCATGGATGGCCATGATTTGCGGCTGCGACGACGCCGAGGCGATGGAGGATTGGGCGTGGGACCACGCCGACTGGCTCAACCGATTCCTGGAGCTGCCGCACGGTGTGCCGAGCCAGGGACCTGATCCACCGGGCCGCCCTCGTTGGCGCTGCTCGTTGTGCAGTTCGTGCCCGTCGTGCTCTGAAAGTACGACGGGTTCACCCCGCCGCTGAGCGCCTTCCACTGGCCCTGCGTCGCCTCCGTCCGGTCGACGAAGAAGGCCCGCGTCAGCGTCACGCTGTGCTGGGTCTCGTCAGAGTCTCGGCCGAGCTCGCTCGTCGGGGAGCCCATCGTGAAGCTCCCGGCCGGGAACCACACTATGTCTGACGGTGCGCAGCGGTCGTTCGCCGTGCCATTCGATTCAGCGTCGACTTGCCTGCTGCCCCCTTCCCTGCGTCGCGCTCCGGATTGCGGCGATCCGTGCCCAAGATGTCTGGCCGACCGATGGCGAGCGCCAACATCGGATCGTGCCGCAGACGATCATGGTCGTTCAGATCCTCATACCCGGCAACGAGCCCAAAGATACGCTGTCGGACGAGCCGCGGCCCACTGAACTCCACGAAGTCCTGATTCCGGTGGTCGCTGAAGCAGGCCGCCAACTGCCAACACATCTCGAACTTCTGGTCCACTTCCCGAACCAGCAGCAAACCTGCATCCGAGGTCACGCGTCCGCCGTCGAAGGTGACCTCGACCGACCGGCGAAAGAGCACTTCCAATTCCAGCCAAGGGATCGTACAGCGTGTGTGCATGGCGGGTGCCTTCTGTTCGCCGTAAGTGGCTGTGTCGTAACAACAACTTACTCGAACAGGGCCCGCCATGCGCGACCAATGTGAGAAATCCGGGCTAGGTACTGTGTAAAGCGAGTCAACAACGAGGTTCATGAGCCCCAACGCTGGAGGTGATGCGGGTCGCCTCGACCGACGGGGTAGGCGGTGCCCCAGGGGCGGCAATCGACGCAAGAGTCGTCAACAGGAGAACCGTCGACCGGGGTCACGATACGGGACTACGGTGTAACCCTTCATGTCGTCGATGAGCTTGACGGCGTGCCCGGTTCTTCGAAGGAACGTGCGCATCGTGGGCGTCTCTACGAAGACCTGGGATCCAGGCCTACCGAGGCCAGAGTCATAGAAGTCACCCGGATGAACCTTGCCCACAAAGAGCATAGCTCCGGTCATTGCCTGGAACGACGTGACATAGCGACAGGTGTTCCCCCACTCGAACACAGAGAAGCGGCCTTCCGCTTCCATTCGGGATCTTGGTAGGTGGAACGACAGGCAAACACCTGGGCGCGTTGCGGAACCCGATTCCGATGCGGTGCCACCCCAGACTCGGTATAGGGTGATGGGCCGTGTCACCCACACGGCGACCGGAGGCTCCATGAATCCCTCTGATCTCCAGTCCCAGGCTCTGGCGGTCGGCGGAGTGTGCATGGATCGGTCTCCAGAGAAACGGCCGCAACATGGCGCTGCGCCGCCCTAACACTGTCTTCTCCAGACCCGCACTTCCACCCGGTCGCAGGCTTGGCCGGACCCGCGTAACGGGCCAGGGCCGCCACCACCACCTGCAACCAGGCCGCAGGCGACGGCACGCCCCACCGTTCCACGAGTCCGCAGAAGGTACCACGCGCAGCAGCCGCCGGCAACAAGATTCGACGTGCTGACACTTTCGGCGATTCGGCGACCGCCGCGCACCAAGCCCGATGAACGGTACTGTCCCCCCTCCGTCACGACACCCGCGCGTGCCGAAATCGGGTGTGAGCACTCGAGGGTCGAGGCAACTCCGCCGCGCTCGGCCGTCGGGGACGGCCGGCAGGTCGTGCGCGCGGCGGGCATCGGGCCTCTGCGACGGCACGCGGGACAGGGGCAGCGGCAGCGCGCTCCCATCGCGCCCGTGCCATCGCGCCAGGCCGAGGACGTGAGGAGGGTCATGCGGCGGCCCTGTCGGGAGCGGGGCCCAGCCTCTGGGCGCGGTACTCCGCGGGGGTGAGCCAGCGCAGGGACTGGTGGGGTCGCTCTTCGTTGAAGGTGCGCTTCCACGCTTGGAGGGCCTCGCGCAGCTGGGAGATTCCGCGCCAGTCGGCGAGCCACACGCACTCCTCCTTCATGGTGCGGATGGTGCGCTCCGCGGCGGCGTTGCCGGTGGGGCGACCCGCGGGGGCGAAGATCTGCTCCACGCCCCAGCGCAGGGCGAAGGCGTGGGCGTCGGTGCCCGTGTAGACCGAGCCGTGGTCGGAGCGCAGCTCCACGCCGTCGGGCACGTTGCGGGGGTGTCCAAAGGCGGCGACGAGGGCGTTGTCGACGGAGGCGCCGTAGTTGCGGTAGGCCGCACGCGCGAGTCTCGCGTGGGAGTACCAACTGCCGCCGCGAAGAACACGGTTCGAGCCGGTCGCCCCGAGCGGGTCCGTCACCGTGCCCGGGTAGGTTCCGGACCAGTCCCACGTCCACTCCCACACATTCCCCACCATGTCGCTCAGACCCCACGCGTTCGCCGTCTTGCCACCCACCGCCTGCGTGCGGTTCCCGCTGTTCAGGCACCACCAGGCGATCCCGTCGAGGTTCACCTGCGCCGTCGTGCAGCCGGTCACCGTACCGCTCAGGTCGCCCGCGTAGGTCGCCGTCGTCGTGCCGGCGCGCGCCGCATACTCCCACTCCGACTCGGTCAGCAGCCGGTACCCCGTGCACGTCAGCCCCACGAAGGTCGCGCCCGCGCAGAGCCGGTGTGGATGCCGTCTTTCCAGCCGTTCGTCGGGTCGCTGCAGCCGGTCAGCGTGTAGCAGGCCGGCAGCCCCTCGGCCGCCGACCTCGCGTTCGCAAAGGCCAGCGCGCTGTACCAGTCCACCTGCTCCACCGGGCCGCCGTCGTTGGCGCTGCTCGTCGTGCAGCTCGTGCCCGTCGTGCTCTGAAGGCACGACGGGTTCACCCCGCCGCTCAGCGCCTTCCACGCACCCTGCGTCACCTCCGTCCGGTCGATGAAGAAGGCCCGCGAGAGCGTCACGCTGTGCTGGGTTTCGTCGGTATCTCGGCCGAGCTCGCTCGTCGGGGAGCCCATCGTGTAGGTCCCGGGCGGGATCCACACCATGTCTGACGGCGCGCAGCGGTCGTTGGCGGTGCCATTCGGTGCCGTCGCGCAGAAGCCCGAGGCGCACTGGCTGTTCGTCGCGCACGCGGCACCGAGGGGCGAGGGCGGGCTCGCCCGATATCCCCGGTCGGCGGCGCTCGTGACGCTCGTCGCGCCCGGCGCGCTGACCACCGCCCGGTAGTACCGGCCGCTCCCGTCGGCCGGCGCGGTCGGGTCGGCCGCCACGTTGCCGGTGATGCCCGTGAGGTCAGAATAGCCGCTGTCGGCGTCGCCGCTCGAGCGCTGCCACTGCAGCGTGATCGCACCCACGTTGCGGTTGCCGCTCGCGCTGCTCGACGCTGAGCTGGCCCCGGCTGCAGAGACCGCCCGCACCTGGTAGCTCACCGTCGCGCCCACGCTGCTTGTCGCCGAGCCGGTGAGCGAAACCTCGGTGAGGCTCGTGCCGTCGCTGGCGGTCACCGTGCCGGCCGTCAGCACCCCGGCCGGGGCGGTGGTGTCGCTGTAGCTCGTCACGTTCCCGATGCCGGTGAAGGCGCCGCTGCCGATCTTGAGCTCGTAGCCCGTCACAGGTGCCGCCGCCCGATTGCCGGCGTCGGCGGTCGAGGCCGCGCTCTCGCCCGAGGCGTTGACGGCCTTGACCGTGTAGCTCGCCGTGTCGCCGGCCGACGGCGTCGGCGCCGTCCACGATAGCACCACCCGGTCGGTCTGGTTGGTCGAGGCCGTGAGCCCCGTCGGGGCCGGCGGGACCGGAGGCGCCGGGGCGCTCGTGTCGTTGTAGGTCGTGCCGGTGACGTTCGAGGCGATCTCGGTGCCGCCGCGAAACACCCGGTAGCTCGTCGCGCCCGACGCGGCGGCCCAGGTCACCGTGACCTGCGCCGACGAGGTCGCGTCGCTCGCCTGCACGTTGGTCGGGGC
>JBILLP010000131.1:0-8034 GCA_044376025.1 Bradymonadia bacterium | reverse complement strand
GGCTCGCGCGCCGCCCAGGACAGGTTCAACCGGTTGCAGTCCGTGGTGCGCGGCTTCATGCACTTTGAGACGCTCGCGCAGCGGACTCTGGGCCAGCATTGGCAGGCGCGCACCCCGGCCGAGCGAGCGGAGTTCCTGGCGCTGCTGCAGCAGCTCATCGAGACGAGCTATGCCAAGAGCCTGGGCAACGCCCAGGTCTCTCCGCGCGACTACGCCGTCAACTACACCGGGGAGCGCATCCGCGGTGAACGTGCGACGGTCGAGGGGAGCGTGGTCGTCAAGGGCGAGTCGCACATCATCGAGCTCAAGCTCCAGCGTGATGGCGAGAACTGGATCGTGCTCGACGTGGTGACCGACGACGTGTCGCTGGCAGAGTCCTATGCGGAGAGTTTCGACCGCATCATCAAGAAGGACGGCTGGGCGGCCTTGCTGAGCCGCATGCGGAGCCGGTTGGCCGAGCTCCGGCGCTGACGCTCGGCGGTGGAGTGCCGGGGAGAACTGTCCCCGGGGCCGAACCGCCCGCCCTTCGGCAGCCTAGGCTCCCGACGAGAAGATGTTGCCGTCGAGCGACTCGTCAGCCTCGCGCAGCGCGGCGTAGACCTCGGGGACGTGACCGGTGGTCGAGAACTCGACCCCGCCTGCGGAGACCCTGCCCTTGAACACCGGAACGAGCTGGAAGCCGTCTGTGCTCGCCGCGACGACATCGACGACGTTGCGAACATAGAGCGCGCCATCGGGGGTACGGTCGACGTGCACCGCGAGGTCGACCAGCGCGGCGATCCGCTTTCTGAGGGTGCGGACCTCACCAGCATGGTCCTCGGCGGCGCTGAGCTCGAGCTTGGAGAGGCCCTCGACAACGTTCCGAGCGGCGACCGTGGCGATGCAGCCGAAGGCCCGGGACGGCGATCCTGCCAGCCAGTCAAAGACGCCGAGTTCGGGCAGGGGGTCGAGCACCAGCAGCGTTGGCTCGAGGGAGATTGCCCGTGAGACGGGTGACGGGCCCGTGCTCGAGGTGTGCTGCAGTCGAATGAGGTTTCGGCTCTGCAGCGGGATACCCGGGGTGGACTCAATCAGGACGATTCGCTCCGACCCGCCGACCTCGCCGAGCAGCGCGTTGACAAGCGTCGAGGCGTCGGAGCGGTTCGCGGCGGTGAAGAGCAGGCCGGCTCCGCCGGCGGCGAGCGCCTTGAGGACGTCGGCGGTGCCCTGCTCGAGCACGCCATCCTGCACGAGATCACGGAGCGAGCGGTTCGGGACTTTCGACCGCTTGACCGAGATCGCGGTGCCGCGGATGGCGAGCGGGGCTTGCACAACCTCGACGGTGGCGCCGGCCAGCCGGAGGCTGCCGCCAAGTGGGTCGCTGATCGCCGCGGCCACGAGCAGTCGTTGAGCGGCGGCGTCGAGAGTCTCCCGCCGTACAAACCCGACCTCTGAGGTGGTCAGCTTGCCGCGGGTCCGGATCTGCAGCCAGCCGATGTCACTGACGTGGATCTCGGAGACGCTCTCGTCGTCGAGCCAGGCCTCGATGGGCCCGAGCCCGATGAGCTCCTGCAACACGACCGCCTGAAGCGTGGCCCGCTCCTGCGCATCAAGGCCCGCGGCACCGGCCGACTCTGCCGACTGCATGACGATCGGCAGGAACCTCACCGTGTCCTCGCTGCGGGGCGGATAGCTCAGCGGCAGGTCGGCGACCGAAACGCGCTGCAGCACAGCGTCGATCCAGGCGCGATGGGCGAGGTGGAAGGCCTGCGACGGGGCGAAGCTGCCGAGCCTGAGGTTGGTCTTCAGCCGCGTGAGCTCGGGCGGCACGTTGGTGCCTCGATCCCGGCGCAGCGGCAGCGCCACGGTCGACGTCGACGAGGCGACCGGAGGCTTGGTGGTCGAGGTGGCCGGTCCCGAACCCGGGGACGAAGCGTCGGGAGGGGCATCGGACGTGCCGGGCAACGTCACCTCGAGGGTGGTGCCGATGGCCGCGGAGCGCGGAGACGGGGTCGCTGCATCCGCCGCAGCGCCCGCGGGCGCGCTGAGCGACTCCGGGATGGCGGCCGTCGCGACGGTGGCGGGCCGCGGGGAGTCGTCTGACGGCCCGACCACGTACTCTGAGTTGCTCGGCGCGGGGCGGCCCGGGCCCTCATCGCGGAGCACGATCAAGAAGTCGCCGATCACGATGCGGTCCCCGTCGCGGACGGTGTGCGGCGCGACAATCTTCTTGCCGTTGACGATGGTCCCGTTCGTGCTCTTGAGGTCGAGGATGATGAAGCGACCGTCGGTGACGACGATCTTGGCATGCCGCTTGGAGACGCTTGTCCGTGCGAGGATGACGTCGTTGCCCCGGACCCGACCGATGGTCAGCTCGGGGCGGTCGAACTCGATGCGGTCGGCGGGCTTGCCGCGTTCGGTGATCGTGACGCTGTACATCGTTCCTCGTGCAGGCGGGCCTGAAATGCTTGGAGCGCGGGGCCTTATGCGGTCCGACGAGTCCGAACGTCAAGCATTACCAGACGTTGCGGTTGTCACGATGCCTGTTCGGGTGAATCCGGCTGCACCGAGGGGTGCGCGGCCGCGAAGGCGGGCAGGGAGGCTACGGCGTCATGCACCGCGAGCACGCGCCTGAAGCGGTCCATCTCGACGCCGAAGCGGAATCCGTTGAAGACCTGCGGGACAAGGCAGACGTCGGCGATGGTGACCGCGTTGCCCACGGCGTGCGAGCCCGCGTGACGCTCGAGCAGTCGCTCGATCCCCTCGAAGCCGGCGGTCAGCCAGTGACGCGCCCAGGCTGCCTTGCCGGCCTCGCCGACGGCGAAGTCGTCATCGAGCTTCTTGAGCACCTTGAGGTTCTGGAGCGGCTGCATCGAGGCGTTGACACACTCGGCAATCTGCCGGGCACGAGCACGGTCGAGGGGAGTGGTCGGGAGCAGGCGGGGCTCGGGCCGAGTCTCGTCGAGGTACTCGATGATCGGAAGCGACTGGGAGAGGACAACGCCGTCGATGCAGAGGCTCGGTACCTCGTGCATGGGGTTCACCTGCCCGTAGTCGTCGCGGTACTGCTCACCGCCGCCGCGCAGCAGGTGGACGGGGAGATAGGTGAAGGGGATGCGCTTCCAGTGGAGCGCGATCCGGACACGCCACGAGGCAGAGGATCGAAAGTAGCTATAGAGAATGACCTCTTGCGACATGATTCAACTACCTTTCTGACTTCTGGACGACCTGTTCGATCACGCCGAAGATGGAGAGCCCGTCACGGTCTCGCATCTCGATCCGGACGACGTCGCCGAAGTGCAGGTAGGGCGTCGTCGGAGCCCCCGACTCGATGGTCTCGAGCATGCGGCGCTCGACGATGCAGCTCGAACCTCGGCTGCGGTCCTCGTTGGACACGGTGCCACTGCCGAGGATGGTGCCTGCGGTCAGAGCGCGGGTCCTGCAGACGTGCTGGAGCAGGTCGAAGAAGCTGAAGAACATGTCGGGGCCGGCCTCGGGGTTGCCAAAGACCGTTCCGTTGAGGCGGGTCTCGAGGGGCAGGTGGACGCGACCGCCTGACCAGGCGTCGCCGAGCTCGTCGGGCGTGACCGCAAGGGGCGAGAAGGCGGTTGAGGGCTTCGAGACAAAGAACCCGAAACCCTTGGCAAGTTCGTCCGGGATCAGGTTCCGGAGTGTGACGTCGTTGACCAGCATCACGAGCCTGACGTGCTGAGCCGCCTCCTCGGCGAGTGTCCCGCGCGGCACATCGCCGAGGATGACCGCGACCTCGGACTCAAAGTCGATGCCCCACGCCTCGGTCGGGAAGGTGATCGGGTCGGTCGGGGCGAGGTAGACGCCGCTGCCGCCCTGGTAGACGAGCGGGTCAGACCGGAGCGTCGCGGGCGGTTCGGCGTTCCGGGCGCG
Source organism: Bradymonadia bacterium (assembly GCA_044376025.1). GTDB lineage: Bacteria > Myxococcota_A > Bradymonadia > REDH01 > REDH01 > JBILLP01. The sequence goes on along the minus strand of JBILLP010000131.1, from coordinate 4,152 downwards.
CCGCACGAGGACGACATGGTTGATGTAGGCGCTACCGTCGATCCACTCGTAGGCGCGCGGCAGCGGCGACAGCAGCTCGGCCCACGGGGTGTCGAAGGCGTCGGGGCAGCGGCCGGCATCGAGAGCGGCGGCGCGCTCCCGGAGTCGGCCCTCGAGTGACGACCAGCGATCAAGGGCATGCTGGAGGTGCGGCGCGATGTCGGTCGCATCGACCGCCTTCGTGGTGTCCCGGGAAACCAGCAGCAGCGCACCGTCGCGGGTGCCGTTGCGGCGTGTCGCAAGCTTCATGTCCAGACTCCGTCAGTGTGCGCGGCGCACCGCCGCGACGGCCCGCTTCATGTCGTTCATGACCGCTGCGACGTCGGGCGCCCCAAAGACCGCGCTGCCCGCCACAAAGACGTTCGCTCCGGCGGCGGCTACCCGAGCGATGTTGTCAGCCTTCACCCCACCATCAATCTCAATGTCGAGGCCGAGTCCGTGGCGGTCCGAAAGATTGCGTAGTTCTGAGATCTTGCGGAGTGAACCCTCGATGAAGGATTGGCCTCCGAATCCGGGGTTCACGCTCATCACGAGCACCAGGTCGCACAGCTCAAGCACGTGCTCGACCATCGAGACCGGCGTGTGCGGGTTGAGCGACACCCCCGCCCGAGCTCCCAGCCCTCGAATCGCCTGGAGCGTCCGGTGGAGATGCACCGAGGCCTCGACGTGCACGGTGACCACGTCGGCACCGGCTGCCACGAAGCTCTCGATGTAGCGCTCTGGCTCGACGATCATCAGGTGCACATCGAGGGGGAGGTCGGTGTGCCGGTCGACGGCCGCGACGACCGGCTGCCCGATCGTGATGTTCGGGACGAAGCGCCCATCCATGACGTCGACGTGCACCCAGTCGGCCCCTGCGCTCGCGATGCGGTCGATGTCGTGGCCGAGCCGGCAGAAGTCCGCGCTGAGGATGGACGGCGCGATCAGGTCGCGTCGTCCGCGTGGCATCTCGAGGGGGGCGGTTCGCGACATGCTTGGCTCCCGGGTCGGCGGGTTCGAGCGCGCTTGTGGGCGGCCGCGGCGTTAGCAAACGCGCCGTAGGCCCGCCACGAAAAACCCGTCACAGGCGTGAAGATCGGGCCAGAGCGTCAGGCCGGTCCCGGTGCTCCCCGGTGGGGTCGCGCCCGAAAGCGGAGCCTCGTCGTGGGTGGGCTCGAAGTCGCTCCGGCTCTGCAAGAAGGCCTCGACGATCGCCGTCGATTCGTCGGGCGTCCACGAGCAGACCGCGTAGACAAGCCGACCGCCCACGCCAACGGCGTCGGCTGCGGCTGCGAGCAGCCTGCGCTGCAGCGCGGCGGCTTGGGCGATGTCATCCGGGGTCCGACGCCATCGAATCTCCGGGTGCCGCCCTATGGTGCCAAGGCCGCTGCAGGGCGCATCGAGCAGCACTAGGTCGAAGTCGCCGTCGCCGGGAGGCGGGCCGAGCGTGGCGTCGTGTGCCAGCGTGCGGGCCGACGGGACGCCCTTGAGTGCGCGTGAGGCCGCGCGGAGCTTCGGCTCGTGGATGTCGGTGCTGAGGATCGATGCGTCGGGGAGCGCGTCAGCGAGCGCTAGTGACTTGGAGCCGAGGCCGGCACACACGTCCCAGGCACGGTGGACCGCCTGCTGCCCGACTGCCACCCGGACGACCGCCTGCGCGGCGGCGTCCATGACCGCGAGGTGGTCCTTGAGCTCGGGGCAGCGGATGAGCGGGTTGCCGCCCCGGACAACGAGACAGCGGGCCATCCAGGGATGCGCGGACACCTCGAGGCCTGCGGCTTCGAGCGCGGCGCGGACCGACTCCTCCTCGGCTGTCGGGCGAAGCCTCAGGTGCATGGCCCCGGTGCCATTCCACCGGTCGACGGCGGCGGCCGCACCGGTGAGTCCCCGTTGCGCGACCAGCCGCTCGGCCAGCCAGTCCGGGATCGATCCGGTGGCGGCGAGCTGCGGGATGGACCCGCTGTCGCAGCGCGCGGCGATGGGCTCTCCGAACTCCGAGACGCGTCGCAGCACCGCGTTGCAGAGCCCCGCGAGGTGGGGCAGCCCGAGCTGCCTCATCGCCTCGACCGCCTCGCCGACTGCCGCGTGGGGCGCCGCGGGGCGATCCGCCCTCAGCAGCTCGTAGGCGCCGACGCGGAGCACCGACCTGGCGATCGGCGGCAGGCTCTGCATGCCCTGGGTCAGCCAGGCCTCGAGGACGTGATCAACAGGGCGAAGCCAGGTCAGCGTGCCGTAGACGAGCTCGGTCGCAAACGCGGTGTCGCGCGGCTCGAGCTGGGCGTCTGACAGCGCGTGGCGAAGGGTCAGCGACCCGAATGCGGCCTCGTCGAGGGTCCGGGCGACGACCTGGGCTGCGACGGCGCGCGGGCTCTGCCGGCGTCCTGAGCGGGCGAGGACGCGCTTCTCTGCCGGGTGCGGCGGAGCGGTCCGGGCGGTGGGGTGGCGCGTGGGCATGGTCAGGCGGCCGTGGCGGGGGCAGGGCCCGAGACGAGCCGCGCGACGAAACGGCGATGCGATACGCAGTGTGCAGCCAGACGTGAAGAGCAGGCTTCGACGACCTCGAGCGCGACGTCTCGTCGCACGCAGACGGTGGCGAAGAGTCGGCCCCCGAGCACGAGCCCCGCCCCGAGCGCGCCTGCAGCGAGCGCGGCGCTGCGCGCCGGGTGCGCGCCTGGCATCGACCGCGCGAGCCGCTCGAAGCTCCAGTCCTCTGCCCAGGCGAAGCGGGCGAGGTCGGGATCGGCCTGCTCCAGCGCCCGCTGCAGTGCCACCGTGCGCGCGGCGTGCGTCCGTGCCGCCTTGAAGGGCATGGGCGTCGATAGGAGCGACCGCGCGTCGTCGGCACCGTCAACGCCGTCGATCCATGCCAGCGTCACCCACCATGCGGGCGCCGCCGTCACGAGCAGCCGTTGCGGCGAGAAGGGCCAGAGCGCCCAGGCGCAACCACCGTGCGCGAGCGCGGCGACGGCCTGCACACTGGTCGCCTCCCACGCCGGCGGCTGTTCGGGCCCCGGGTGCTCGATCGCGACGGCGGCAAGGTCGTACCCGGGACCCCAGAGCGGCAGCGCCGCCCGATCAGTCGACGTCAGCAAGTTGAGTTCCCGGTGCCAAGGACCAGCCGCGAAGCGCCTCCGAGGCCGCCATGCGGCGTCTCCCGGCCCGCTGCAGCTCGAGGATTCGAACCGCCTGCCCATCGCCGCACGCAACGATGAGGCCCCGTTCGTCTGCCGCAACGACCGTCGCCGGCGCGAGTCCGCCGGCGGAGTCCCCGGCGGCGGCCGCGCGGCAGAGCAGGACGAGCTCGTCGCCAATCCGGGTCGCCGCTCCCGGCCAGGGGGTCATGCCGTTGACGTGGTCGGTGACGGCGCGCGCGGGTGCCGCGAAGTCGACGCGCCGGTCGGCCCGGGTCAACATGCGGGCGTAGCTCGACCGGGCCTGCGGCTGCGGGACCGGCTCGACACTGCCATCGAGGATCCCTGGCAGCAGGCTCCCGAGCAGCTCCGCGCCCAGCGGCGCCAGCCGGTCGTGCAGCTCGCCGGCGGTCTCTGCGTCGCGGATCATCACCACGCGCTGATCGAGGACCGGACCGGTGTCGAGGCCGCGCTCCATGCGCATCACCGCAACCCCCGTGACGGCATCGCCTGCGGTAACCGCCCACGAGATGGGCGCGGCACCACGCCACCGCGGAAGCAGCGATGCGTGGACATTCACGCAGCCACGACGCGGGATATCGAGCACACGCTGCCTCAGGATCTGGCCGTAGGCGGTCACCACGATCAGTTCGGGACGCAGCGCGGAGAGCCGCTCGAAGGCCTCGTCGGACTTGAGCGACTCGGGCTGGAAGAGGTCGAGCCCGAGCTCGCGGGCCGCGACGGCGACCGGAGGTGGCTGCGGCTGCCTGCCGCGCCCAGCCGGGCGGTCGGGCTGGCTGACCACGAGCACCACCTCGACGTCGCTTCGGCCTGCGAGCATGCGCAGGGGGGGCACGGCGAACTCGGCGGTGCCCATGTAGATGACCCTCGCTGCCACGGCCCTAGCCGACCCGGGGGCGAGCTTGCGCTCCGAGCGCCTGCGACTGCGCCTGGGCGAGCCGCTGGTCGAGCAGCTTGCGGTACCGCTTCATCGCCAGGCTCC
>JBILLP010000130.1:0-8055 GCA_044376025.1 Bradymonadia bacterium | reverse complement strand
ACTTCAGCGAAGCGTCGCCACCAACGGCACCTTCGACTTCGAGGCAGGCTCAGCCTCGAACTGGGATCAGGCGCAGCGGGTCAGCGACTCACTTCGCGCGGGCGGCCTCAAGACCACCGTGAACGCAACGCGGGACGCGCAGGGACACCAGCGATTCGTGGTCCGGGTCCATGGCACCGGAGACGCCGGCGAGCGGTCTCGACAGGAGCAGGTAGCTCGACGTCTAGTCGCCCGATAGATCGGTCAAGCCTCCCCGCGAGAGGAGCCCGGCATCGTGGCGGTCAGTTCGACCCGCTGCCCTCGGCCGGCGCCGGGCTGGCCGTTCCGGGAGACACCGGAATCTCGACCGCGTGACGGATGTGCGAGTCGTCGATGACGCCGTCACCGTTGTAGTCGAAGCCGACGCGTGTCAGGGCACCCCGGTCGAAGTACGACCACGAGTCCGTGGCTCCGTTCTGGTTCGGGTCGCTCTCCACCCGCTGGAGGCGACCACCGCGAAAGAAGGCGACCTTCTCCGGCGTCCCGTCTTCGTTCTCGTCGAGGTCGACTCGCGAGATGGCACCCCTGGTCAGGATGGCCGCGACGTCGAATTTGCCATTGAAGTTGGTGTCGAGGCGCTCCCCGGTCAGGTTGCCCCGGGTGTCGTAGCTCCGGATCACGTCGATGTTGCCATCGAGGTTGGTGTCGAGCTCCTTTCGGACGATCGAGCGAACGTACTTGGCCTTGGGGTCGAAGGTTCGCGGGGCGGCGATGTTCGCGCCCGAGTCATCCTTGTACTGGAAGTACTTCACGATGTCGGCCCGACCATCGAGGTTGACGTCGAACCTCTCCCCGAAGAGCCCGTCCTCGGTGTACTCGGGGTCCAGCAGCGGCGACGGCTTCTGGGCCACGGGAGCATACTCGAACGTCGAACCACCGCAGGCAGTCGCGAGCAGGGGCAGGGCGATGACGAAGAGGAGGCGGCGCATCGGGCGGTCTCACGGAGGGTTGAGCGTTGCGTACCGCAGAGTGGCGTCGCGGGCAAGCAGCGGGCGCTCCGCGGCGCCCGGCCGCGAGCGGAGCTGCCTCAGCCTGACGACGAGCCGCGAGGCTTGCGGGCTCTGCCGCGTCGCGCGCCTTCGCCGGCCGCCGGCCCGGGTGTCGCTGCCGCAGGCGTCGGCGTGCCGACGAGTGGCGCCAGGTAGCGACCCGTATGGCTCGTGCTGACGGCGGCCACGGACTCCGGGGCTCCCATGGCGACAAGCCTGCCGCCGTGCCGGCCACCCTCGGGGCCGATGTCAACCACCCAGTCTGCCGTCTTGATGATGTCGAGGTTGTGCTCGATCATCACCACCGTGTTCCCGAGCGTCACAAGGCGCTGCACCACGACCAGCAGCTTGCGGACATCGTCGAAGTGCAGCCCCGTCGAAGGCTCGTCGAGGATGTAGAGCGTGTCGCCGCTCGGTGGCTTGGCAAGCTCGCGGGCAAGCTTGACGCGCTGCGCCTCGCCGCCCGAGAGCGTTGTCGAGGGCTGGCCGACCTTCATGTAGCCTAGCCCGACGTCGAGCAGGGCATCCACGTACCGCTTGATGCGCGGATAGGCCGCAAAGAGCTCGGTCGCCTCCTCGATGGGCATGTCGAGGACATCTGCGATGCTGCGGCCGCGATACTTCACCCGCAGGGTTGCGTCATTGAAGCGCCGCCCGCGGCAGGTCTCGCACGTGACGTAGGTGTCAGAGAGGAACGAAAGCTCGATCTTCTGAAGCCCGGCGCCGTGGCATGCCTCGCAGCGCCCCCCGGCGACGTTGAAGCTGAACCGGCCGGGTTCGTACCCGTAGATCTTGGCCTCAGGCAGCTGCGCGAACAGGCTCCGGATCTCGTCGAACAGCTTGGTGTAGGTCGCGGGGTTGGAGCGGGGCGTCCGACCGATGGGTTGCTGGTCGATCTCGATGACCTTGTTCAGCGACTCGAGCCCGCGGATCGACGCGTGACTGCCGACCTCGTGCTCGGAGCCATTGACGGCGTTCAGCGCCGCCGGGAGCAGGATCTCGTTCACGAGGGTCGACTTGCCCGCGCCGGAGACGCCGGTGACGCAGGTGAACGCCCCGATCGGGAAGCTGGCATCGACCCCCTGCAGGTTGTTTGCCGTGGCCCCGGTGATCCGGATCTCGCCACGCCCGGGGCTGCGGCGCTCACCCGGGACGTCGATGGAGCGGCGGCCAGAGAGGTAGTCCCCGGTGACGTTGCCGACCATGTCGCGAAGGTGACCGGGCGGGCCGTTGAAGACGACGTGTCCGCCAGCGGTACCTGCGCCTGGGCCGAAGTCGACGACCCAGTCGGCACGCTCGATTGTGTCGCGGTCATGCTCCACGACGATGATGCTGTTGTTCCGCTTCCGCAGCGACTGGAGCAGCTCGAGCAGCTTGTCGTTGTCACGCTGGTGCAGGCCGATGCTCGGCTCGTCGAGCACGTAGAGGACGCCCGACAGCTCGCTCCCGAGCTGCGTCGCGAGGCGGATACGCTGGGCCTCGCCGCCGGAGAGCGTCGGGCCCGAGCGTCCCAGTGTCAGGTAGCCTAGCCCGATCTCGACCAGGAATCCGAGCCTCGACTGGATCTCCCGGAGCAGCTCGGAGCCCACCACGAGGTCGGTGCCCTCGAGGATGACCGTCTGGCTCCAGTCTGCGGCGAGCTGGATGTCCCAGGTCACGACGTCGGCGATCGAGGTCCCCTGGACCTGCACGCCGCGCGACTCGGGTCGAAGCCGCGATCCGCCACAGCCGGAGCAGGCGGAGGGCCTGAAGTAGCCTCGGAGCCACTCGCGGATGTGTTCGGACTCGGACTCGCGCCACCACTCCTCGAGGATGGAGTGGACCCCGGGCCAGCTCACCGTGGCTGCCGTCCCGCGCTTGGGGTGCGTGTACTTCAGGCGGTGGGGGCTGCCCTCGAGGACAGTCCGACGCTGCTCGGGGGTCAGCTCCCGCCAGGGCACCTTGCGAGGGACCTCCGCCAGGTCGCAGAAGAGGAGCAGTGTCTTGAGGAGCGCACGGGACTCCTTGGTCGCCCGCTTCTCGAGCGGCGCGAGGCAGCCCTTGGCGATCGACAGGTCGGGGTCGGGGACGATGGCGCGCTCATCGGGCGTCTGCTGCTCACCGAGGCCGAAGCAGGTCGGGCAGCGGCCGAGCGGTGAGTTGAAGCTGAACGACTGCTGCGTCACGGCCGGGTAGGCGATGTCGCAGGTTCGACAGACGTTCGACGAGGAGTACAGCCGCTCGGTGAATCCAGCGCTGGGGTCGTGTGCGACCACGAGGAGCGAGCCGTCGCCGACTGCGAGTCCTGCCGTCACGGCGCTCGAGACACGGTCGGCGGCGATCCCGCCCACCAGCCGGTCGATGACGACCTCAATCGTGTGACGGGTGTTCTTGTCGACCTTGACGAGCTCCGCGAGCTCGGTCCACTCGCCGTCGAGGCGAATGCGGACAAAGCCCTGCTTGCGCAGTGTCGTGAAGAGGTCCTTGAACTCGCCTTTGCGGTTGCGGACCAGCGGAGCCAGGACCGAGTAGCGACAGCGTTCGGGGACCTGCTGCAGCGCGCGGATGATCTCGGCCGCAGAGCCACCGCCGACACGACCGTTGCACTGGTGGCAGTGCTGGAGCCCGACCCGGGCCCAGAAGACGCGGAGGTAGTCGTACACCTCGGTGATGGTCCCGACGGTGGACCTCGGGTTGTGGACCACCGACTTCTGCTCGATCGAGACGGTCGGGGAGAGGCCCCGGATCTCATCGACATCGGGCTTGTCGGCATCGCCCAGGAACTGGCGGGCGTAGACGCTGAGACTCTCGATGTAGCGTCGCTGCCCCTCGGCGAAGAGGGTATCGAACGCCAGCGATGACTTTCCGCTGCCGGATGGCCCCGTGAAGACGACGACCCTGCCCTTGGGGAACGAGAGGCTGATGTTCTGGAGGTTGTGGACTCTGGCGCCCTTGACCTCAATCGTGTTGTGCATGGCGAAGCCAGAATCGGAGAGGAGCTGGATGGTTACCGAGCACGAAGGGGCGGTTCAATGACCGACGAGCGCCCAGACGAGAGAAGTTCACAGCGCGAGGACCGATGGCAGGTCTTTGCGGAGACGATCGGGGCGTTCCGCATCGCGCTGCTGTTCTTCATCGTGGTCGGGCTGGTGTCGGCGCTTGCCCAGCCACTCGGGCCGCATGCGGCGGGAGGGGTCGCCTCGGTCACCGCGATGGCCGTGACCATCTTCCTCGAGCGTCGCGGGCGGGGCGATCCCGCACCGGGCCGGCTCGGCGCACGCACGGCCGGCTGGGCGGCCCTGTCGGGTGTCGCCTTCTCGTTCTGGGCCGGCGCGGCGCTCCAGCTCGCGAGGCGTCACTCCGATTACGTGGCCAGGACGCTAGACGAGTATGCTTCGCACCTCGCCGAGCTGCTCCGGGTCGATGAGCCGCTCTGGATCCCGATCGTGCTGCTGACCGTGGCCGTTGCGCCTGCCTATACGGAGGAGCGCGTCTTTCGGGGTCTGCTCCGGGAGCAGCTTGCCGGCTGGTCGCCTCTGTACCGAGTCCTGCTGATCGCGTTGCTGTTCGCAGGCATCCACGTCAGCCCCACCTCGGTCGTGCCGATCCTGGTGATCGCGCTGTTCTGGACCTGGCTCGCCGATCGAACCGGGGGCTGGCTCGCCCCGGCGATCACGCACGGTGCCTTCAATGCTACGAGCGCGGTGGTGATGAGCCGGCTTGAGGAGACCGCCAAGCTCGGACAGGGCGCCCTGCTGGCGGTGATGCTGGTCGGGTTCGCCGTGGGCGCCGGCACGATCCTGCTCGCAGGACGTGCTTCGGAGCGCGTGCCGGGCGACAGTGATTGACGCGGCGAAGTCGGCCGCGCAGAGTAGAGGTTGTTCCCGGGCTGCCGGGACGCAGCGACGGGACCCTCGACATGCGCGTTCGATTTGCGGGACTGACCGACGTGGGCCGAGCCCGCGACAACAACGAAGACAACTTCTTGATCTCGCGCCGCGAGCCGCTGTGCATGGTGGCCGACGGCATGGGCGGCCACAGGTCAGGTGAGGTCGCCTCTGAGCTCGCGGTCCGGACGATTCGCGACTTCTACGACACCTCGGTCGACAACGCCGAGATGCGCGAACTCTTCAAGCATCGCGCGCCGTCGTGGCCCTTCAAGCGCCGTCCACCGGAGCACCCCGAGGAGCGCCGCATCGTGCAGGCGGTGTTGCTCGCCAACGAGGTTGTCCACTCCCACGCGGTGTCGCACGAGGAGTGCAAGGGCATGGGAACAACGCTGGTCGGGGCCTACTTCCTCGAGAACAGCATGTACCTGATCCACATCGGTGACTCGCGGGCCTACCGGCTGCGCGGGTCGCAGTTCGAGCGGATCACGCGCGACCACTCGCTCGCCGACGAGTACATCGCGATGGGCATCCTCAAGGAGGATGAGCTTCAGCATTTTCCCTACAAGAACGTGATCACCCGAGCGCTTGGCCTGAACGCCTCCGTCGAGCCCGACGTGCGGTCGCTGCCGCTCCGGGCCGGCGACACCTACCTCTTCTGCTCCGATGGGTTGCCCGATCCGGTTGCCGACGAGGAGATGCGGGCGATCCTCCTGAGGCACGGAGACGACCTCGAGCTCGCCTGCCGCGAGCTGATCGACACCGCCAACGCGCACGGCGGCCCCGACAACGTCACGGTCGTACTGGCCAAGACCTTCGAGTGAGGCGGCCGGCTCCGCGCTGAGGCAACAAGCCGGCGCAGCATGCCGAAACCCTGTGGAGAAGCCACGGGGAACCCAGCATGCAAACGATCCCAGAGTCCGCCTTCTTGTCCTGGAACGCCGCGCTGGCGCGGGTCCGCGGCCAAGGCGCCGCCTTCGACTCCGTCGAGCCTGAGCCGTCGGATCCTGCCGCAGACGACGCCCGTGAGCACTTCGAGCGGGACAGCCGAGCGCTGCAGGCCTCCGGCTGGCCCGCGCCCTGCGCGCTCCGCATCTCGGAGACGTCGGCGCGCACAACCCCGCTGTCGGGCTGGTTCAGCGTGCTCGGGGATGCATCGCTCCTGTCGGGGACGGGGGTAGCGCTCGTGGGGACCCGCAGGGTGAGCCAGGACGCCTGCCCGTGGCTCCCGGGCTTCATCCGCGAGCTGATCGCCGGCGTCGGCGTCACGACGGTGTCGGGCGGGGCGCTCGGGGTCGACAGCCTGGTCCATGCCGCGAGCCTCGACGTGGGCATCCCGACCGTGGTCGTGGTTGCTGGGGGGCTGCGACACCTCGGGCCACGATCGAACGAGGCCCTGTTCAGGCGGGTGATTGAGCGCGGGGGCTGCATCGTCAGCGACAAGCCCCTCGACCGCCGCCCCGACGCCTTCCACTTCGTGGCGCGCAACCGGGTGATCGCCGCGCTCTCTGCTGCGACGGTGGTGGTCCGCGCGCCCGAGGAGAGCGGCGCACTCGCGACGGCAGCCTATGCGCGTCGGATGGGGCGGCCTGTGCTGGCCGTGCCTGGCGACCCGACGGATGCCCAGGCGTTCGGCTGTCACCGCCTGATCCGCGAGGGGGCCGGGCTGTGCTGCGGCCCCTCCGATGTCTCCGACGCGCTGGGACTCCGGGGCGTGTCTTCGAGCCAGCTGTCGTTCGGGCTCACCGAGGAGTCCGTACCCGAGCTGGGCCTGCAGGGTGGCGACGAAGGAGGCATCCAGGCGCTGCTCGTCGAGACGCTTGGGCGAGGAGCGCTGTCGGTCGATGAGCTGTGCGAGCGCACTGGGCAGCGCGCCGACCTTGTCCTGTCGGCGCTGACCGAGCTTGAGCTGCTCGGGTCCGTCTCGATGGCTGGAGGCCTCGTCTGCCTGCCGCGCCGGTTGTTTGCGGGTACCCGTCGCTCCCGGTAACGCGGCAAGGGGGGGGACCATGTTCGTGGGTCTGATGAAGCGAATCCGGGTGATCGGCGGTGGGATGGCAGGTTGCGAAGTGGCGCTGCAGCTGGCGCGACATGGCATCCCGGTGCGGCTGGTCGAGATGCGGCCACTCCGGCGCTCCGAGGCGCACCACACGGACGGGTTCGCCGAGCTGGTCTGCTCGAACTCGTTCAGGGGCGACGCGCTCGCGAACGGGGTGGGGCTGCTCAAGGAGGAGATGCGTCGCGCCGGCTCGGTGCTGATGCGGCTCGCCGAGGAGGCCTCGGTGCCTGCGGGCGGGGCGCTCGCCGTGGACCGCGATCGGTTCAGCGAACTTGTGACGCGCGCCATCGCCGCCGAGCCGCTGATCGAGGTCGTGCGGGAGGAGGTCCTCGCGCTCCCGTCCGCAGAGGAGGGGCCATGCGTCGTTGCGACGGGGCCGCTGACGGCCCCTGCCCTGGCGGAGGATATCGCGCGAATCACCGGTCGAGAGAGACTGTTCTTCTACGACGCGATCGCGCCGATCGTGCACGCCGACAGCATCGATCGTTCGGTGGTGTTCGCCGCAAGCCGCTACGGCAAGGGAGAGGGCGACGACTACCTGAACTGCCCGATGGACAAGCCGGAGTACCTGGCGTTCGTCGAGCGGCTGTGTGCGGCGGAGCTGACGGAGCTGCATCCCTTCGAGAAGCCGAAGTTCTTCGAGGGCTGCCTGCCGATCGAGGTCATGGCATCGCGCGGCCCCCGGGTGCTCGCCTTCGGCCCGATGAAGCCCGTCGGGCTCGAGGACCCGCGGACCGGGCGACGACCCTACGCCGTCGTGCAGCTCAGGCAGGAGAACCGGGAGGGGACAGCCTACAACCTGGTCGGGTTCCAGACCCGCATGAAGCAGTCCTCGCAGGGAGCCGTCTTCAGGACGATCCCGGGTCTCGGCAGCGCGGAGTTCCTGCGCTGGGGCTCGGTGCACCGGAACACCTACGTGCATGGGCCGACCGTGTTCGACGACCACTTGCGGCTCCGACAGGCGCCTCACCTTCGGCTGGCGGGCCAGATCACGGGCGTCGAGGGCTACGTGGAGTCGCAGGCGAGCGGGCTGCTGACGGCGCTCTTGCTGGTCGCTGAGCTGCGGGGGTTGACGATCCCACTGCCGCCGGCCGAGACCGCG
>JBILLP010000129.1:0-8057 GCA_044376025.1 Bradymonadia bacterium | reverse complement strand
TGCGCGAGGCTGGCGGAGATCAGCTCAAGGTTCTGCACCTGCGCGCGGATGATCGTGGCGACCTCTCGACCGCGGCGCTTGAGCAGGCTGTTGACGGCGGCCGTGACCTCACGGGGGCTGAAGGGCTTGGGGAGGTAGGCGTCGGCGCCGGCCTCCGCGGCGGCGAGCCGGTGCTCGAGGTCGCTCTTGGCGGTCAGCATGATGATCGGCGTGCCCGAGAGCCTCGCCGACTCGCGGACCCTTGCGATCAGGGTGAGGCCGTCCATCTCGGGCATCATGTAGTCGGTCAGGATGACGTCGGGCTCCTCGCGCAGCGCGAGCTCGTAGCCCTGCCTGCCGTCACGGGCGACGTAGACCGAGTGCTCCTGCGAGAGCTCGAGGTTGAGCAGTCGCAGGATGTCGGGGTTGTCCTCGACCACCAGCACCTTGGTGCTCTTGTCGGAGTCGTCGCTGCGCGGAACGAGCCGGCGCTCGGTGGCCTCCTCGATGCCCTGGAACCGGTAGTCGCGACGGCCGGCGAGCTGCCGCGCCCACTCCGCGGGACCGACATCATCGACGCGTCGACCGGGGCCCACCGGTGCGGCGCGCCGCCGGCGTTCGATGACAGCCGGGGAGTAGTGGTCGCCGCCACGCGGGAGCCGGAGCGTGAAGGTACTCCCGACGCCCGGGGTGCTCTCCACCGTGATGTCGCCCCGGTGGAGCCGCGCGAGCTCGCGGGCGAACGCCAGTCCGATGCCGGTGCCGCCATACTGGCGGTGGATCGAGCCGTCCGCCTGCGTGAAGCGCTCAAAGACCCGCTCGACGGCATCCTCCGCGATGCCGATCCCGGTGTCGCTGACATCGATGAACGCGTTCGCCTCGTCGGCACGGAGCCTCACATTGACGCGCCCACCGACCGGGGTGAATTTCAGCGCGTTGTCGACCAGGTTCACGACAATGCGCTCGAACTTCTCGTGGTCGATCACCATGTCGACCGGGTTGTCGACGACCTCGAATCCCAGCGAGATCTCCTTTCGCGAGGCGAGCTCCGCAGCGTAGCCGGTGACCTCCTGCGTCAGCGCGGCGAGGTCGGCCGCCTCGACGCGAAGCCTGGCGAAGCCCTCCTCGAGCTGAGAGAGGTCGAGCATGTCATTGACGATCTTCAACAGCTTGATGCCATTGCGCCAGACATCGCGAAGCGTCGCGACGAGGTGCTGCGCGACCGGACCTCGCATCCCCTCGATGATCGACTCGACCGGCGCCAGGATCATCGTCAGCGGGGTCCGCAGCTCGTGGGTGATGTTGGCAAAGAACTGGCTCTTGAGCCGGTCGAGCTGCTTGAGCTGCTCGTTGGCACGCTCGGCCGACAGGCGCGCCTCGGCCAACCTCGAATTGGTGACGAACTGGCGAAGCTGGAGCGAGTAGCGCTGGTTCGCAGAGACCAGCGTCACGAATCCGAACGAGAGCAAGAAGAACTGGTTGTTGACCGACGTGCCGAAGTCGGCCTTGGGCAGCAGACCGAGCACGGCGGGCGCGATGAAGAAGAGGTAGGTTGCGACCGGCACCACCCACGACTTCGACAGCGGCATGACCTGGAAGTGACCAAAGCCCAAGAAGATGAGCACGATGCCGGCGTAGTACCGAGAGTCGATCCCCGACTCGTACCAGCACATCACCGAGATCGTGATGGTGAGCATCAGGTGAAAGGCGATCGACAGTGCATGCGCGTGCCGGTTGGCCCACACCGGTCGAAGCTCACAGGCCAGGGCTGTCGCGAGCGAACCCACCGCGGCTGAGACCCGGAGCGCGGCAAAGGTGAAGAAATGCCGCTCGACGATCACGTAGTCGAGGATGCTGAATACCGGGAGGAACGCCGCCGCGAGCCAGGCCTCGGTGCGCAGACCCTGCAGCGTCAGCGTCCGAGACACCTCCCTGAACCGCTCGCGCTCCTCCTCGGTCGGAACGAACGGTGCGAAGTCCACGGGTGCCCCCGCATCGGTCCCCGATGCTCCCGCTTCGCCCATCACCCGGTCACCTCGGCTTTCGAATCAGGATGAACGAGAAGGCGCCCACGGGCTCCTGCATGAACTCGACCGACTCCGCGCCATGGCAGTCGGCCGCCAGCGCGAGCATCTCCTCGCGGTTGCGGTAGATGAGGGTCCAGTCGAGGATGTACTCCGTCGGCCAGAGCGAGGGTGAGGGTGCCGCGGCGTTGGCGACCATGACGAGCCCGCCGGGGCGTGCCTTGTCGTAGAGCGCACGCGTGAGCGCCCGTGCCCTGCCGGCCGGCAGGTAGTCATAGAGGCCCGAGGCGTAGACGAAGTCATGGGACTCGCCGGCGAGGGTGCCGCCGGGGTCGTTCATCATCTGCTGGAACGACATGTAGAGACACCGGACAGCCGAGCCGTCTCGACGCTTGCTCAGCCGCTTGAAGGCTTCTCCGTAGGCGAGGCTGAGCACGCGTTCGTCCTGGTCCATCAGCGTCCACTCGATGGGCACCGGCCAGGGCCCCGACGAGTCAGACAGGTCGCAGACTTCGCGCGCGGGTCCGCATCCGAGGCTGAGCACGCGAAAGGGCGTCTGGCTGTCGAAGCTGGCACGGTGCGCGAGCTCAGACCGGTGGAGCTCGGTGATCGCATCGAGCCGGGCGCGGCCGCCTTCGGCGATCGGCTCCTCGGCAAAGAGCTTGTTCATGACCCTGCTGAAGACGGTCCGGCCCTCGAAGGCGTTGCGCAGGATCATGTTCATGACCTGGAAGTCGCCCGGGTAGCCCAGTGGCTTGGTGTAGGCGCGATGAACAAGCGGCACGTCGAGAAGCTGCGTTGTCACGGTGGTCTCGACGTAGGACTTCATCGCCTGGGTGACGTCTGCGTCGCCGACGTAGGCGCGGGCCACGCCGCTGGCCTGGTCGGAGACCTCACGCCAGCGGGGCCGCATTGCCTCGATGGCGGTCCGTCCGAGCCGGTCGATCAGCTCCCGACCGTTGGCGCCCTCCTCGCGGTACCTCGACTCGGCCTCGTCGAGCAGGCGGCGGTGGTGCGCGATGAAGAAGGACCCCTGCTCGTTGGCGTCCCTGAAGGGAGCCGGTACCTTCTCGCGCAGCCTCATCGCCCCGGCGCCGAGCTTGAGCTTGAGCGTGCGCTCGTCATCCGCGCGGCGGATCGCGGGCAGGTCGAGGAAGCCGGTCATGAGCTGGACGCCCACACGCAGCCCGCGCCCCGCGCTCTCGAGCCGAGCGATTCGCCCCTCGCCCTCGTACATCGGCTGGTCCGCGAGCGAGAGCCTCACCTGCAGTAACCGGCCGAACTGCATCGAGGCGGCGGCGGCATGGGGGGCATGAAAGGAGAGGCCGTTCATCGCGAGGTCGTGCACGGGCACGACCTCGCCGTCGACCACGAGCGAGAATCCCTCGAGGTCAGCCACTTCGCGCGCCAGCACCCTCTTGGGCCGAAAGTTCACCGACCTGCCGACGCCGCCGTAGAGGTCGTCATACTGCTTCTTTGTGCTCATGGAGCCTCAGCGTGCGAAACCCCAGCCTCAGTCGGGCATGCTACCCGCCTTGGCCCCGCGAACCAAGCATTGCCGACGCCGGCTCGTCCCGGTCAGTCACGACGCGCCGGAACGCCGATCCTGAGCTCGATCACGGTGTTCCCGTCGTAGGGTTGCGGCAGGTAGAGGCTGTTGGTGGACCACCCGCCGATGCCTCGACCCCACTCGAGCCCGTGTCCGTAGTCGGTGAACTCGAACTGGTGGTAGAGGTGCGTGACGGCGTCGGGTGTCACGCGGTAGAGCGCCGACGACTCGTAGTTCGGCACGAAGAGGTTGCCGCAGGCGTCGGTGCCAAGCCCGTCCTGGTAGCGGATGCCCGAGCGGATGCGCGCGTACTCGCGGGGAGGACCCACGGGATCGAGGTTCTCGTCGAGGGTGACGGCGTAGATCCAGTCGCCGAAGGAGCCGATGTACATGACGTCGAGGTCGGGGCTGAACTCGATGTTTCGCGCACCCCACGACTGCCCGAACGCGGCCGGTTCGAGGTAGGTGGTGGTGACGCCCGAGTCTGGCTCAATGCGGTATACGTTGGCGTTGTCGGCGGTGTAGACGAGGTTGTCGGGGCCCACGGTCAGGCCGTACCCGTAGATGTTCGCGGCGAGGACACGGCGGGCACCGCTGGGCGCCAGGGCAATGACGCCCTCGCCGGAGTTGACGACGAGCGTGCCGTCGGCGAGCCAGTCCATGCCCTGCGCGCCCGACACGTTCGGTGCGAAGAGCTGGACCTGACCGTTGATGTCGACCGCGATCAGCGAGGCGAGGTCGGTGCCAATCATGAAGCCGAGGTCGTCGAAGGCGACGTCGTGGTACCCAACCGGCCCGGTCAGCTCCTCAGCGGCGGTCGGCGCGCTCGGCACGCGTCGACAATCGACCGCCCCGGTCGGCTCGTCACGGTCGGGCACGACCCCGGTCGTTGCGGGGGCGACGGTCCTGCGAGGCGTGACGCCGGGCTCCAGCGCAGAGATCTCCGCGCCTCCGCGGACCGACACAAAGAGGCTCCCGGCTGTGAATCCGGCGCTGGCGCCGGACCATGCGAGCGAGGTCACCGGCACCGAGGGTGTGGGGGCCAGCGGTGAGACGGTCTCACCGCTGATGCGCCAGATCGCCCGGCTGTCGTGGTCCGCGACGTACACATTGCCACAGTTGTCGGCCTCGATCGCGGTGATGCGGCCCGCACCGGTCGCGAGGCGGCACCAGGATTCGCCCGTCTCTGCGCTGATGCAGCTGCCGGTTCGTCCGTCACGCGACCTGCAGACCGCGCCATCACCGAGGCCCGCGCAGGGGTTGCCGGGCGCGCAGGCCAGGGAGCCGCCCGCAAGCTCGACGCAGCGTCCCTCAAAACTCCCGAGCGTCCCGAAGCAGGTGTCGCCGGCAGCGAGCCCCGCGCAGGACTGTCCGCGGGCGCAGACGAGGAGCCCGTCCTGTAGGGAGCAGACACCCGCCCCACCCCCGTCCGCGATGCAGGCGTCGCCCTCTGACAGTCCGTTGCAGGCGACATCGGAGACGCAGCCCAGGGACCCGGTACCGAGGTCCTCGCAGCGGCCCGGCTGCCCTTCGGCGGTGGTGCAGGCATCGCCCGCAGCAGCGAGGTCGCAGGGGTTCACGCGCTCGACGCAGTCGAGCCCGAAGCCCGTGTCGGAGCAGAAGCCGGGGGGGCCCCAGGGTGTCGTGCAGGCGTCGCCCTCACCCAGGCCGTCGCAGGGCCGCGGCCGCCGGCAGTAGGGGAGCCTCGTGTCGGCATCGGCGCAGAGTCCCGGCTGCCCGTCGAGGTCGGAGCAGACTTCGCCGACCGTGGCACCGAGGCACGCGTTGCGGAGCGCGCAGTAGGACTGCCCGTCGGCGTTGAGCTCACACTGGCCGAGCACGTTGCGCTGCAGGTCGGTGCAGGGCTCCGAGGCGACGCCGGAGCAGCTCGAGCGGACCTGGCAGACAAGGGCTCCCCCGAGGCCGTCGGCGCAGGTGCCGGGCAGGCCGAGCTCGCCGACACAGGCGTCGCCCACGTTGGCCGTGAGGCAGGGGTCGGTCACGACACAGTAGAGCGCGATGGGCACGAACCGCGCCCCGAGGCCGGTCCCACAGGTGCCTGGCGTGCCGCCAGAGGTGCAGGGTGTGCCGGGCAGCGCGGAGGCGCAGCTGTTCGTGTCGCAGGCGAGGTTGCCGCCGTCGATGTCGATGCAGGTCCCGGCGTCGCCGGAGAACTCGCAGGCGTCGCCCGCCGCGGACCCGGTGCAGGGGGGCTCGATCTGGCAGGTCAGCGACCCGGCGAAGTCGTCGGCGCAGCGGCCCGCCTGCCCAAAGGCCACGCAGGCATCGCCGGGCGAGGCGCCGACGCACGGTAGCGGCTCCTGGCACGAGATCCCGGCATCGTCGAGCGTGCAGACCCCGGACATGCCCGCCCAAAGCGAGCAGCCGTCGCCCTCCGCGCGGGTGCGGCAGGGGTTGGTGTCGCATCCCCAGCTCCCCCAGGGCAGGTCGCCACAGACGCCGGGCAGGGCGCCCTCGACACAGGGGCTGCCGGCGGGCTGGCCCGCGCAGAAGGTGACCCCCTCGCAGTAGAGGCCTCCTCCGCCGGTCGGGCGACAGACTCCTGCAACTCCGCCCTCGTTGCAGGCGTCACCCTCTTCGCGCCCGGTGCAGGCGTTGCCGGCCTCGCAGAAGTAGCCTCCACCGCCGTCGGGCACGCACGAGCCGGCCTGCCCCGGCCAGGGCTCGCAGGCGTCACCCGGCTCGGCGCGCTCGCACGGCGCCAGTGGCCGGCAGATCAGCGACGAGCCCGCGACCTCGATGCACTCCCCGGCGGCCCCGTCGGCATCGCAGTCGTCGCCAGGGCGCGCACCCTCGCACGGCGGCGTGGCCCCGGGCAGCGCCGCGAGCAGCTTGACCTCGCTCCACGCCGCGCCCTCGCGGGTCGTGACGTAGACGGCGCCTCCGCCCGCATCGGTGAGGTAGAGCTCGCGCCCATCACCCGACAACGCGATGGGGCCCGGAGTGAAGGGGAGCCCGCGCGCAATGCGGGTCTGTCCCCCGGTCGAGGGGTCGATCTGCGTGATCGACGCGCTCGTGGCCTCCGAGACGTAGATCGACCCGTCGGGGCTCACCTCGAGCCCGACCGGGCGGTTGAGGTCCGAGGCGATCGTCCGGGTCTGTCCGTCGCTGTAGACGGCGGTCAGTCGACCCAGGATCGGGTCGGCGATCAGCAGCTCACCCGTGGGCAGAAAGCCGACTCCGGTGGCCGACTCGACCGCGTCGGCCACCCAGAGCGTGCGGGTCCCTTCGGGCGTCACGCGGTAGACACTGCCCGCCTGATCGACCTCGATCAGGTTGCCGGCGCCGTCGAAGGCGGCCTCAGCACTGCCGAAGGTCGCGGAGACGGCGTGGGCGTCGCCTAGCAGCAGACGCGGCAGCGCGGTGCCCCGCGGGACCTCGTCGCAGGTGACGGCCGTCGTGTCGTCGGTGTCCGCCGTGTCATCTTCGACGTCGGCCGAGGTGTCGGTGCCGGTGTCGGTGCCGGTGTCGGCTGCGGTGTCGGTGACATCGGAGCTGTCCGCCTGCTCGGAGCTGTCGCCGACGTCGTCGCCGACGTCCGGGGCGGCGTCGCCCGACGAGTCAGTCGTCGTGTCGGCTGTGTCATCCTCGGCAGGGCGGTCCCGGTCGTCGCCGCAGGCGGCGAGCGCGAGGAGCCAGGCGAGCGCGAGCAGGGCGCGGGGTTGGTTCATGGTCTGGGTCCCGTGGCAAGGTCGGGGTTGAGGTCGGGGCGTGGTCACTGGCACTGCTGGATTGCGAGCTGGCAGGTGGTGCCCTCGGGGCAGTTTGCGTCCGAGGTGCAGGGCACAAAGCCCGTGACCTCGAGGGAGAGGTTCCGGATCGAGGTGACCGAGAAGTCGACGCACAGGTCGTCGACCATCACGGAGTCGGCCGTACGCCGGGTCACGCGACCCGACGGGAAGCCGGTCACGCCGGCGGCGATCAGCCCGTCGACGATGCCGGCCGGCACCCGGGCGGTCCCCACGTCGTCGAAGTCGCAGACCGCCGTGACGGGGGTCAGTCCGTGCTGGTCGATCGTCAGCTCGAGCACCACGCGTGACCGGGCACCCGGCGCCGGCGGCGTCCAGTGGACCTCGAGGGGCGTTGCCGCCGTCAGGACGAGCAGCGCATCGGTGGGGACAACCTGATCGACGCCGACGCCGTACAGCTCGAGCTCGCCGGCGAACCCGTCGGTCGAGGTCAGCCTGATCAGGTCGCCCGGCGCGAAGCCAGGGTGGCGGAGCCGCGTGAAGAAGTAGTTGTTGCCGGGCGGCAGGGCCTCGATGGTCACCGGCTGCACGAGCCCGGCGAAGGTGACCGTGCCGACGTCCTGGCCAAGGGGCGACGGCACGCACGCCGACTCGGTGTTGCAGATCTCCGCCGGGCCGCACACCGGGTTGCAGACCAGCCGGCGTCGCTTCAGCAGCCGGCATCCGTCTTCGGCCAGCGTGACGTCGGCGACATTCCCCGGGATGATGCCGTCCCTCACCGTGCCGTCGATCGCC
>JBILLP010000128.1:0-8073 GCA_044376025.1 Bradymonadia bacterium | reverse complement strand
GCTGGTCGCCACCGTGGACGACGGCGACTGAGCGCGGCTACGAGGCTTGCAGGGTTTGGACTCCGGGGGTCCTGATGGTGCGTCACGCTGCTCTTCGATGGGTCTGTTGTTCGGTCCTGCTGCCGGTGGTGGCGTGCAGTGCGGATCGTTCCGCCTCGACCTCCGAGGGGAGCGGTGCGGATTCCGGGGATGAGCCCGACGCCTCAACGGATACCTCGACGGATGCCATCGACGACGTCGGGAGCCCAGAGGCGGACGCCGCAGCCGACCCGGACGTGGGCGCCCCGTGGCGCGACATGCGTGAGAGTGGCCCCTTGGCGGTTGGGGCAAGGACCATCCGTGTCGAGCGGGAGGGCTCGGGCGAAGCGGTGCTTCTGCCAGTCGAGATCTGGTACCCGACCGCTGAGCCTGGCGAACCGTCACCCCCGGATG
The DNA here is from genome assembly GCA_044376025.1 of Bradymonadia bacterium. Lineage (GTDB taxonomy): Bacteria > Myxococcota_A > Bradymonadia > REDH01 > REDH01 > JBILLP01. The sequence goes on along the minus strand of JBILLP010000128.1, from coordinate 7,641 downwards.
CCTTCTTCGCGGAGCCGGAGCAACGCGCTGCCTTTGTCGCGCTGCTCGAGCAGGCCCCCGCCCGGTGTACGAACCAGTCGACAGGGGCAGTCCGCGACGCGGCGGGCGATGGCGGGGCGCACCCAGTCGTCGCCTTCTCACACTGCCACGGCTGCACGCGGTTCTCGTCGTGGACGATCGCGGAGCGGCTGGCGAGCCACGGATTCATCGTCGTGGCGCCTGACCACGTGGGGGACACCCTCCTCGAGGCACAGCAGGGGGTCTCAGCCCCGCTCAATGGGGCCTTCCTCGAGGTGCGGGCGACGGACATTGCGACGGCGCTCGATGCCGTGCTCGGCGCAGACCCGTCGCTGCTGGACGCTGGGATCGTCGCGGATCCGACGCGGGTCGGGGTCATGGGGCACAGCTACGGGGCTGCAACGGCAGGACTCGTGGCGCAGCGCGACGCGAGGGTGCAGGCAGCCCTCGCGCTCGCCGCACCCATGGAGAGCCCGCTGCTGCCCGGCCCCACGATGGCCGACATCAAGGTGCCAACCGGCTTCTTCCTGGCCGTCGAGGACAACAGCATCACGACCCTCGGCAACCAGTTCATTCGGAACAACGCCGCTGCAGCCACCTCGCGAACGTGGCTCTGGGAGGTGGCGGATGCGGGACACTGGTCGGTGAGCGACCTCTGCGGCATCGTCGACGACTTCGCGGCGGGCTGCGGAGAGGGGCGGCGTCAGGTCGGGAGGCAGCCCTTCACCTACCTCGACAACGACTCTGCCCGCAGCCTCGCGGCGAGTTTTGTGCTGGCGTTCTTCGAGTGGTCGCTGCGAGCAGATAGAGGCGCAGCGGGCTTCATGACGCGACCACCCGAAGCATACCGCGTGGAGACGCTCGAGCTGCGCCAGGACTAGCGGGCCGGCGTTTGCGTCAGTTCCCGAAGCCGGAGCCCTTGGGCCGGCGCTCGGTTGGCTTGAAGCTGAGTGAGGTCAGCTTGCCCTTGTCTCCGCCTTCTGTCTTGATGCCGAGCTCGACGAGATCGAGGTTGCTGGTGCGGAGAACCGCGACCAGGTCGGTCTCGGTGGCGCCATCCTCGATGGAGAGCAGCGTGTAGAAGCCGTTCTGCCGCCCGAGGAACTTGAAGTTCTCGATGAGGGCCTGGCGTTCGACCTTCTGGAAGACCGAGGAGGCGAAGCGCTGGTCGATCTCCTCAACCGTGACCTCTCCGCGCTTCTCGTTGAAGACTGCGAGGGTCCACTCGAGCTGGTGGCCGGCGGGCGTGTCGGGAATCACGATGGTCTGCTCGCCCTCGACCGACACGTAGAACCAGATCGCGCCTGCGATCACGGCGACCAGGACGGCAAGCCGGACTGCGATGCCCAGCACGAACCTGCGACGCGCACCGTCATCGACCGGGGGCAGCGTGGCCGAGTGCGAACCTGAGACCCTGCCGTCTGCAGGTTGCGCGCCAGATGAGTGGCCAGTCACGGCGCTGTTGGGACCCGTGCTCGACACGGCCGGGCCGGATGAGGTCACGGCGGGCTGGGGTCCGCTCTGGCTGACGACAGCGTTCGCACCGGTCGTGCGCGGAACGGACACCGCGACGGGAGCTGCTGTCCGCGTGCCAACGATCGAGGTCGAGACGCTGGTGCGGGTCCCGGCACGGCTCCCACCGAGTCGGCCGCCGGGCTGGATCGAGGCGAAATAGGGAAGCGAGGCAATCGGATGCCAGGTCTTGCCGCCATCGTTGCTCAGGACGAGGCCCGCGTTGGACTCGCGACGGCCGAGCCACGTCTCGGCATCGGTATGGTTGGTGAAGTTGTAGACCATTCCGTCTTCGGCTTTCGCCTGCCACGGCCCGGTCGGGGCGACCATCCGGCCCGTCGAGGCGCCCGGATCTGCGACGCCTGGAAGGGACCCTGGCGTGGTTGAGGCAGGGCGCTCGTCGACCAGCGGCCTCGCTGCGGCCGCTGCGGAGTCATCGCCAAGCCCCGATAGCGATGAGATGGCTGCCTGCACGCCGGTCGCTGCACGAGAAGGCCCCGTGGCCTGATCGTCGCCTGAGACGCCCGGGGTTGCCCGAGACGCCCCGGTTGCGTGGCCTTCTCCCACCTTCGAGACCACCGGGAGGCCGCTCTCGTCGAGCTTGACGAAGAAGACAAAGGTGCATCCTGCGCACCGGACGTTCGCCCCGGCCGCCGGAAGAGACTCCTCTCGGAGTCGCGAGAGCGCGCCACAGCTTGGGCATTCGACGTGCATGTCGTTCCTTGTCTGGAGATGGACCTGCTGATTCCCCGGGGTACCTGCCCGGAATCGACCTGTCAAAAGCAACCCCGGTCGCGACGCACGCAAAGGAGGTCCGGAACGCATGAACGCCCACAGACGCCCCGTCACGGCGCCACAAACCACACTTCGTCAACTGGGAAGTCGGGGTGACAGGATTCGAACCTGCGACCTTCTGCTCCCGAAACAGACGCGCTACCAGGCTGCGCTACACCCCGAGTCAGTCCCACGGCCAGCGCGGGAGCGGGAGCCTATAGAGAGGTCGTCCCGGACGGTCAACCCGATTCTGCACGGGCCTGTCGACCTGCGGGACGCGCCTCGGTCTGGCGCAGGGCCTACCGAACGGCGTTGCCGCGACCTGCCGAAACCACCGTTGCCCCGGCCCGGACCTGGGCCGCGACCTGTGGCTGCGCCTGGCTGAGTGTCAGTCCCGCGCGCGATGGCTCCGTGTAGAGATGACAGGCGACCCAGTGGTTCGCGCCGACATCGACAAGCTGCGGGGACTCCGTCTTGCACCGACCATAGGCCGCGGGACAACGGGTGTGGAAGCGGCAGCCCGTCGGCGGGTTGATCGGCGTGGGAACGTCTCCCTGCAGGAGGATTCGCTCGCGGCGATGGACAGGGTCTGGCTCGGGAATCGCCGACAGCAGGGCCTGGGTGTAGGGGTGCGCCGGGTGCTTGAAGAGCTCTTCGGTCTCGGACAGCTCGACGAGCCGGCCGAGGTACATGACCGCCACACGCTGGCTGATGTGTCGCACCACGCTCAGATCGTGTGCGATGAAGAGGTACGAGAGGCCGAGCTGCTCCTGAAGGTCGAGGAGCAGATTGATCACCTGCGCCTGCACCGAGACATCAAGCGCAGAGACCGCCTCGTCACACACAATGAACTCAGGGTGCAGCGCCAGCGCGCGGGCGATCCCAATCCGCTGCCGCTGGCCTCCGGAGAACTCGTGCGGGTAGCGGGACACGTAGGACCTCTGGAGTCCGACCCGCTCCAGCAGTTCCATCACCTTGTCGCGCACGTTGTCGCGGTTCGCCATCCCGTGGATCAGCATCGCCTCGCCGACGATGCTCTCGATGGTCATGCGCGGATTGAGGCTCGAGTAGGGGTCCTGGAAGACGATCTGCAGGTTTCGGCGCAGCTTGCGCAGCTCGCGCTCGGGCAGCGCGAAGATGTCGGTCCCCCGGTACAGTGCCTGCCCGGCGCTCGGCTCGATGAGCCGGAGCAGGGAGCGGCCGACTGTTGTCTTGCCGCAGCCCGACTCCCCGACCAGCCCCAGCGTCTCCTGGGGGAAGACCCTGAACGAGACATCGTCGACCGCGTTCACGTGCCCCACCACGCGGCCAAGCAGGCCCTTGGAGATCGGGAAGCGCTTCTTGAGGTTGCGGACGTCGATCAGCGGCTCGGGCGAACCGGGTACCGCGCCGCGAGGCGTTCCGTTCGGTGGCGTGACAGTCATCGGGCACCTCGCTGACGCACGTTTTCGCCGAGCGCCCCCTGGCTCCAGGTCTTCTCGATCGTGCGACCGTCGACGAAGGGGCCGGTGGCAGCCTTGGTCCCTGCCGCGACCTCGCGCGTGAAGTGACAGGCCACGAAGTGGTCGGGGGCGACCTCTTCGAGCATTGGCTCGGACTGCGCGCAGTCGGCCGTGGCGAAGGGGCAGCGAGTCCGAAAGCGGCAGCCCGTCGGGAACTCGAGCGGGGAGGGCACCATCCCCGGGATGGTCGGGAGTCGGCCGCCGCGTCCGCCGGCAAGGCTCGGCAGGCTCCTGAACAGGCCGATCGTGTAGGGGTGTTTCGGTGACAAGAAGAGCGGCGCCGCCGCGGAGCGCTCGACCACCTTGCCCGCATACATCACTGCGACGTCGTCAGAGACCTCGGCAACCACACCAAGGTCGTGTGTGATCATCAGGATGCTCATGCCGAGCGAGCGCTGCAGCTCGTTGAGCAGGTCAAGGATCTGGGCTTGAATCGTCACGTCAAGCGCGGTGGTGGGCTCGTCGGCGATCAGCAGGTTCGGGTTGCACACAAGCGCCATGGCAATCATGACGCGCTGCTTCATGCCGCCCGACATCTGGTGTGGGTAGTCATCGACGCGGGACTCGGGTGACGGGATGCCCACCTTGCGCAGCATCTCGATGGCCATCGACCTCGCCTCGGAGTCGGGGAGCCGCAGATGGAGCTGGATCGACTCCATGATCTGGTTCCCGACGGTGTAGACGGGGTTGAGGCTCGTCATCGGCTCCTGGAAGATCATGCCGATGCGGTTGCCGCGGACCCGCCGCATCTCCGGCTCGCTCAGCGAGGCGAGATTGCGACCTTCAAAGGTGACCTGCCCGCCGACAATCCGCCCGGGCGGGTTCGGGATCAGCCGCATCACGGAGAGCGCGGTGACCGACTTGCCGCATCCGGACTCCCCGACGACACCCAGGGTGCGTCCTCGGCGGATCGCGTAGGAGACGCCGTCGACGCTCGGTGCGATGCCGGCGTCGGTGAAGAACCAGGTCCGCAGATCCCGGAGCTCGAGGATGGGGGCTGCGTCGTCATGCCTTGGCGTTTCGGTCACTTGCGCAGCCTTGGGTCGAGGGCGTCACGCAGGCCTTCGCCCGCGAGGTTGAAGGCCGACACGGTCACGAAGATCGCGGCGCCGGCGATGAGCATCATCGGCTCGTCGCTGGTGTCACGGCCATACGACAGGATGCGGCCCCAAGAGGGAAGGGTGGGGTCACCGAACCCAAGGAAGCTCAGCGACGACTCGACCAACACCGACGAGGCGACCCCGAAGGTGGCGGTGACGAGGATGGGCCCGAGCGCGTTGGGCATCAGGTGCCTGAAGATGATCCGCTGGTCCGTGAACCCTGAAGCGCGCGCCGCAGTCACGAAGTCGAGGTTCTTGAGCCTCAGGAACTCAGCCCGGACCAGGCGGGCCGGACCGGTCCAGCCAATAAAGCCGATGATCAGCATGACCCAGGCGATCGACGGCTGGTCGAGGAAGCCAACGAAGGTCAGGATCAGGAAGAAGCTCGGGAAGCAGAGGAAGATCTCGATCGCGCGCGAGATGATGAGGTCCCAACGACGACCGAAGTAGCCGGCGAGCGCACCGAGCGTCGTCCCGAGCGTGATGTAGATCGACACGGCGATGACACCGACCGCGATCGAGACCCGCGTGCCGTAGAGGAGGCGCACGAAGATATCCCGACCGGCACCATCCTGGCCAAGCAGGTGCAGGATGCCGGGACCGGTCACACCGAACAGCGTGTCATCATAGTGGATGCGCACGGGCGGGAAGATCGAGGCAATGCCTTCGGTCCCTGCGAGTGCACGATAGTCGGGAACGGCTGTGCGTGGGTCGATACTGACCAGCACGACGAACGTGGCGAGCACGAAGGCGAGCCACACCGAGTTGAAGGTAGAGAATCGCGACGCTCGCCGTGGCGTCGGCAGGCCCCTCGATGACCGCGTCAACACCGCGCGCGAAGCAGCATAGACCGGCGAGAGCACGAGCAGCAGGTTGAAGAAGATGTCGACCCCGTTCTCGTAGACGTTCCGGTTGAACAGGAGCGCGTGGAACAGCGGGAAGGAGACGCCGGATGCATCGCTCCAGAAGAGCGGGACGCGGCTCGCGAACAGCGGCGTGTAGAGGGCCACCGCGACGATTCCGACGATCGTGTACAGGGCGGCGAGGCCGATTCTGTTCCGACGGAACTGGCCCCAGATGATGGTCCAGTACTCCGGCGGTTCCTCGATGCGCGACTTGGTCGGGTCGTTCACGCGGGCCTCAATCGAAGCTGATGCGCGGATCAACCAGCGCGTACGAGATGTCGGACAGCAGGATGCCGATCAGCGTCAGGACACTGGCGATCAGCAGCTCGCCCATGATCACGTTGTAGTCCCGGAACTGGATCGCATTGATCATCAGCTTGCCCATGCCGTCGATGGCAAAGATGTACTCGATGATGATCGACCCGCCGATCAGCGCCGGCAGTGTTGTCCCGAGCAGCGTGAGGATCGGGATCATGCCGTTCCGGACCGCATGCTTGATGATGACGATCCACTCGGGGAGACCCTTGGCCCGCGCCGTCCGGATGTAGTCGCTGCGGATGACCTCGAGCAGGCCCGTCCTGGCGTACCGGCTGAGCACGGCGAGCGCGCCATAGGTCAGGCAGATGGTTGGGAGCACCATGTGCCAGACGATGTCGGTCGTCATCTCCCAGGTGGTCTGCATCGTTGGGTCGCCGGCCCTGAAGCCCGACACCGGGAACCACGAGAAGACACTGCGGTGCGCCGGGGTGAGGTAGGTCTGCATCAGTGTCGCGGCGAAGAAGGTGGGCAGGCTGTACAGCACGAACAGCACGACACCGACGCCGCGATCTGCGAACTGGTTCTGCCTTACCGCGGCAAGGACACCGAGCGGGACGCTGATGAAGTAGGCGAGCAGCAGCGACGCGATCGACAAGAAAATGCTGTACCTCCAGTGCTCCTGGATCACGTCCCACACCGGCCGCTTGAACCGGGTCGAGGTGCCGAGATCGAGCCGGGCGAGGTTCTCCCAGTACTTGGCGAAGCGTGTCTCGAAGAAGACCATCGCCACCTTGCTGCCAAGGCTGCGCTCGAAGCGGGGCGCGGTCTCGCTGAACCAGCCGTTCCAGTTTGCCAGGACTGCCTCACGCTCCGACCGGGGGGCGTGCAGCGGGTAGGTCCACTGGGACACCCGCGCATTCTCCGCGACCACTTCTCGGTTGCGCTCGAGCATCGCCGAGTCGGCATCGCGCCCCTCGGTCACGAGCACCCGACGCCGCGCATTGACCGAGAGCCTCTGCACCGCAAGGAAGCGCACCTTCTGGGTCATGACCCGGTGAACCTCGAGGTTTTCGCCCTTGACCGACACGCTGCCGGCGGGGTCGAAGGGGTCTGCCAGCGGCTTGTCGAGGTCGGCGACCGCCACCGACCGCAGCGGACCTCCGCCCACCGGGGTCACGGCGAGGTAGTCATTGGCGATCCGATGAAGGTGCGGCACGATGTCGCTCCCCCAGTTCTCGACGTCCTCCTCGGCCTTGAAAACGTCGGCGGCGGCCGGTCGTGCTGGCCTGAAGGGGTCGAGCTCCACGACGCCGGCGTCGAGGACTCGCTTGCGCAGGGCCGCCTTCTCGTCATCAGACAGCCCAGGCTTGGCCAGCTCGGCTCGCAGGGCGTTCGTCTCTGCGTTGGCGATCTCGCCGACCAGCCGCGAGAGCGTGGAGCCCACGATGAGCGCCTCTGTCTCGCCGGCGATGCTGGTCTGCATGTTCTGGGCGATGACCTGGAGGTGCCTCTCGACATCCTGCTGGGTGATGAGGAACCTGAAGTTCAGCATCACCGGCTTGTCGAGGTTGT
>JBILLP010000127.1:0-8089 GCA_044376025.1 Bradymonadia bacterium | reverse complement strand
GTATCCGGGCCTTTCACCTGTAGGCCGCCATGTCCGAGTCCCCACATCTGTCCTCGAATGTCCTCGTCACCGGCGCAACCAGCGGCATCGGGCGCGAAACCTCGCTGCTGCTCGCCCGACGAGGCTGGATGGTCATCGCGACCGGCCGCCGCGAGGCGCAGCTCCGTGAGCTTGAGTCCGAGGCGCCCGGGCGCATTGTCGGCCTCGCCGCCGACCTCTCGCGCGATGACGAGGCGGCCCGGCTGGTCGACGAGGCCAACACCCGGTTCGGCCCGCTGCGCGGGCTCGTGAACGCGGCGGGCATCCTCCGCAACGGGACGCTCGAGGGCGGCAGCATGGAGGATTTTGACCTGGTGATGAACACCAACGTCAGGTCGGTCGCGGTGCTGACGCGGCTTGCGATCCCCGCGCTGCGTCGCCACGGCGCCGGCGCCTCGATCGTCAATGTCTCGAGCGTGGTCGGGCCCCGCGCCTTTGCCGGCATCATGGCCTATTGCGTGTCCAAGGCCGCGCTCGACCACATGACCCGCTGCCTCGCGCTCGAGCTGGCGCCCGAGGGCATCAGGGTCAACGCGGTCAACCCGGGCGTCGTCGTCACCGAGCTCCACCGCACCTCCGGCATGGATGACGCCGCCTACGCCGCCTTTCTCGAGCGCGGCCGCCTGACCCACCCGCTCGGCCGTGTCGGGCGCGCCGACGAGGTCGCCGAGGCCATCGCCTGGCTGCTCGACGACACGGCGGGCTGGATCACCGGCGCGACGCTGCCCATCGACGGCGGGCGACACCTGACCGCGGCGCGATGAACATCCCCGACCACCGGCTGGCGATCTGCCGACGCTGCCGCTGGCCGGAGCGCATCGCCGCAGCGGCCGACTCCGCGGAGTCGCTGCTGGAGCACGCACGCGGCGCCACAGCAGCCGGACGCTGCGCGGTGGCGCTGCACGCGCGGCTGAGCCAGTGCCTCAACTGCTGCGATGGCGGCCACACCGTCAGGGTCGAGCACTGCGGGCGCGAGGTGGCGATGGTCGGTGTCAGGACGCGTGCGGAGCTCGACGAGCTGCTGGGGGTGCTCGACGAGGTCGCCCGCGGGTCGGTGCCCGAGCGCCTCGAGCGCAAGGTCTACCAGGTCTGGATCGACGGCCGCATGGTCTTTCACCGCACCTGGGTCGTCGAGGGACGCCGCGACCCGGGAGGCGGCGCGGGCTGAGCGGCGACCCGGCCGCAGGCGCGGCGGAGAATTGACGTCGATCCCGCCGATCGCCAGAGTGCCGGTCCGCGGTCGAGGTCGCGGTCACCCCGGGGCCACGTGCCGTTGCGTGGGGTGGTGCCTGCACGGAGCATCCTTCGATGAGCTGGTTCGAACGCAGCCGCGCGGCGGCCGATGACTTGAGGGCCCACGGGTTCGGGACCCCCGACCTGGCGATTGTGCTCGGATCAGGCCTTGGCGCCTACGCGCAGCGCATCGAGGTGCTCGCAGAGGTCGCCTACCGCGACATGCCGGGCTTCCCGACGAGCTCGGTGGCCGGCCACCGCGGCCGGCTCCTCTTTGGCCGCCGCGAGGGCGTCAACCTGCTCCTCATGGATGGCCGCGTGCACGCCTACGAGGGCTACGAGCCGGCTGAGGTCGTCTTCCCCGCGCGGGTCATGTGGCAGCTCGGAGCGCGCAAGCTGCTGCTGACCAACGCCGCCGGCGGCATCCGCGACGGCTTTGCGCCCGGCGACCTGATGCTGATCACCGACCACCTCAACCTCACCGGGCGCAACCCGCTGGTCGGGCACAACGACGAGCGCTTCGGCGTGCGCTTCGCCGACCTCAGCCACGCCTGGGACCCCGCGCTCAGCGCCCTCGCCCAGGGCGTCGCCACCTCGCTCGGGCGGCCGCTCCACGAGGGCGTCTACGCCGGCCTGCTCGGACCCACCTACGAGACCCCCGCCGAGATCCGCATGCTCCGCACGCTCGGTGCCGACGCCGTCGGCATGAGCACCGTGCTCGAGGCGATCGCCTGGCACCACCTCGGCAGCCACGGGCCCGACCGCGGCCGCGTCGCCGGGATCTCGTGCATCACCAACATCGCGGCGGGCCTGCCCGGCTCGGTGCTGTCGCACGACGACGTGCAGGAGGTCGCCAACCGCTCGCGCGAACGCTTCTGCCGCGTGCTCGACGGCATCGTCGCCGGCGTGGGGGGCGCGTGAGCGGCGCGGCGCAGGGGCGCGGCGAGCCCGAACAGGCTCCCCACGAGCAGCGGCTCCGGGTGCTGGCGGAGCGCTCTGCCGCGCGCGCCTATGCCCCCTACTCCCGGTTCAAGGTCGGCGCGGCGCTGCTGACCCGCTCGGGCAGGGTCTTTGTCGGCTGCAACGTCGAGAACGCCTCGTACGGCGGCACCGTCTGCGCGGAGCGGAACGCCGTCGGCGCCGCCGTGGTGGCCGGCGAGACCGACATCGTCGCCATCGTCGTCTTCACCCACGCCGAACGCCCGACACCGCCCTGCGGCATCTGCCGGCAGGTGCTGATCGAGTTCAACCCCACGATGCAGATCGTGTCGTACAACGCCGCCGGGCTCTCGCAGCGCTGGGTGGCCAACGAGCTGCTGCCGGCCTCGTTCTCGCGCCGCGACCTCGACCCGGACTTTGAGCACCCCGTCGCAGCCGACCCGCCCGACACCGCCGACGACGAACCCCGCGACCCCGACCCCTGAGTGCCGACCGGGGGCTCCGGTTGTCTCGCCCCCGAACGTCGACTACCCTTGCGCGTTAGAGGGAGCCTGCCCCGAGGACTCGCCGATGCTGACACCTGCCCGCGTGCCCGTCACGACCCGGACCCTGTCGCTTGCCGCCCTGCTGCTGGGCCTGCTCGCCGCCTGTGGCACAGACTCGCTCCGCACCGACGACGGGGCGACCGAGGACGGCGGGCGCGACACGAGCGCTGACTCGTCGCCGTCGGATGTCGAGAGCGACGGCAGTGGCAGCCCGGGCGACGACGCCACCGACGCAGCCACCGACAGTGGCGGCCCGGGCGATGACGCCACCGACGACGGCAGCGGCGCCGATGCCACCGACGACACGCGCGTGACGCCCCCGAACTGCGGAGACGGGACCGTCGATCCCGACGAGGCCTGCGACGACGGCAACACTGTCGACACCGACGGCTGCTCCAACGCCTGCACGCTCCCGGCCTGCGGCGACGGTATCGTCAACGCCTCGAGCGTCGAGGAGCGGTTCGCCAGCCCGGTCGTCACCAACCCCTTCGGCGCGACCGGGCACGTCTGCTCGACGGGCGCGACCTGCCCCGAGGGCCGCTGCCTCGTCGGCGACATCGCCAGCGCGCCCGAGCACGGCATCTGCCAGGCGCTCGGCTTCGACCGCGCGGTCGAGGTGCTCTGGGGCGACGGCGAGCGAACCATCGGCGAGGCGAACCCCCGGGCCGACAACTGGGCGTGCGACAACTACGAGTGCGCGGCCGGGCCGAACAACGACTCCACCGGAGACTGCGTCAGCCGCGAGATGCTGCGCGAGATCGTCTGCGCCCGAACCGTGCCCGAGGGCTGCGACGACGGTGACGGCAATGGCGACGTCCCCGACGCCTGCCGCGCCACCTGCCAGCCTGCGCGCTGCGGCGACGGCATCGTCGACTCGGGCGAGGCCTGCGATGGCGGCGCCGACTGTGGCCCCGACTGCCAGCCGTCAAGCTGCGGTGACGGCATCCTCGACCCGGGCGAGACCTGCGACGACGGCAACTCCGACAACAACGACGACTGCACCACCGCCTGCGCCCCGCCCCGCTGCGGCGACGGCGTCGTCAGCGACGTCGCGCGCGAGGAGACGCTCAGCTCGCCCGTCGTGACCAACCCCAACGGCGCCACCGGGCGCGTCTGCGACGATGGCTCCACCTGCCCGTCGGCGTCGTGCACGGTCGGGGCCAACGGCAACGCCCCCGAGCACGGCATCTGCCAGGCGCTCGGCTTCGACCGCGCGATCTCGGTCAGCTACGGCGGCGGCGCCGGCGAGAGCGACACGACCATGCCGCACGTCTACAACTGGAGCTGCAGCGGCTACGTGTGTGTCGCCGGCGGCAACACCTACGCGTCAGACAACTGCTCCGCCTCGGAGATGCTCAACACCATCACCTGCTTCGGTGGCCAGAGCGAGGCGTGCGACGCGGGCGCCGCCAACGCCAACACCCCCGGCGCCCCCTGCCGGGCCGACTGCACCCTGGCTCGCTGTGGCGACGGCATCGTCGACCCGGGAGAGGCCTGTGACGACGGCAACGGCAACGAGCTCGACAGCTGCACCAGCAGCTGCCGCGCCATTGTCTGCGGCGACGGCGTCGTCGCCGGTGGCGAGGCGTGCGACGCCGGCGCGGCCAACGCCAACACCCCAGGCGCCCCCTGCCGCACCGACTGCACCCTGCCCCGCTGCGGCGACGGCGTGGTCAACGGCACCGAGGCCTGCGACGACGGCAACACCGTCAACACCGACGGCTGCTCCAACACCTGCGGCCTGCCCCGCTGCGGCGACGGCATCGTGCAGGGCACCGAGGCCTGTGACGACGGCAACACCGTCGACGCTGACGGCTGCCGCAACACCTGTGTGGCGTCCCGCTGCGGCGACGGCATCCCGAGCAACGTCGAGGTGACCCTGACGTCGCCGATCGTCACCAACCCCAACGGTGCCACCGGCCACGTCTGCGACGACGGCGGCACCTGCCAGGGGACCACCTGCAACGTCTCGACCAACGGCAGTGCCCCCGAGCACGGCATCTGCCAGTCGCTCGGCTTCGCGCGCGCCATTTCGGTCACCTACGGAGGCGGCGCCGGAGACACCGATACCGTCATGCCCCACGCCTACAACTGGGCCTGCACCGACTTTGTATGCCGGGCCGGCACCAACACCTCCACCAGCGACAACTGCGGCGTTTCTGAGATGCTGCGCACGATCACCTGCGGCGGCGCCGAGGAGTGCGACCTCGGTGAGGGCAACTCAGACGACCCCAACGGCGCCTGCCGGACCGACTGCACGCTCGCCGGCTGCGGCGACGGCATCGTCGACCTCGGCGAGGAGTGCGACGACAGCAACCTCGACAACAACGACGGCTGCACCACCGCCTGCACCCTGCCCCGCTGCGGCGACGGCGTCGTCAGCGGCACGGAGCCGTGTGACGACGGCAACCTCGATGAGACGGACACCTGCTCGTCGACCTGCCGGACCGCGACCTGCGGCGATGGCGTCCTCAACGGCGGGCGGCGCACCGCGACGCTGACATCGCCGGCCGTGGTGTCGCCGTGGACAGGCCTCGGGCGGGTCTGCGGCGTCGGCGCCACCTGCCCGGGCGGAACCTGCAACGTGGCCACCAACGGCAACGCTCCGGAGCATGGCATCTGCCAGGCACTCGGCTTCGAGCGGGCGGTGTCCGCGACCTGGACGGGCAGCCTCGGGCAGGGGGTCTCGACCATGCCCCGCGCCAGCCACTGGCAGTGCAGTGGCTATGTCTGCAGTGCCGGCACCGACAGCGCTGACGCCGACGCCTGCGGCGCGGGTGAGATGCTCGCCAGCATCACCTGCGAAGGCCGCGTCGAGGCCTGCGACGACGGCGCCCGCAACAGCGAGTCCCCGGGCGCCGCCTGCCGCACCACCTGCCGCGACGCCGGCTGCGGCGACGGCGTGCTCGACCTCGGTGAGGCCTGCGATGACGGCAACCTCGTCAACGAGGACGGCTGCACCGTGCTCTGCGCGCCGCCCCGCTGCGGCGACGGCTTCAGGCAGAGCGCCGCCGGCGAGCAGTGCGACGACGGCAACTTCGCCGACGGCGACGGCTGCAGCGCCATCTGCCAGCGCGAGGCGAGCGAGTGCAGCATCCTCGTGATCTCAGACGACAGCATCTCCGAGGCCTCGCAGACCGAGCTCGGCGACATGCTGCGGAGGAACGACTTCTCGGTCGAACTGCTGCCCAACCCCGGCCAGGTCAACAGCGCCGACGCCTCGCTCATGGCGGCCTACCCGGTCGTCATCTTCGGCAACGACGACCGCGCGATCACCACCGCGGAGCGCGACGCACTCAACGCCTACGTCAACGGCGGCGGCGTGCTGATCGTCACCGGTTACGACAGCCTCGGCAGCCCGACCGACCCGCTGCTCGCCGAGGTCTGCAGGGTCACCACCACGGGCGACGCCTTCCCGACCGGGTGCACGATCACCGACGCGAGCGATGCTGCGACCTCGGGCCCGTTTGGCACCTTCGAGGTCGGGACCACCTTCGACGTGGTCAACGACGACCACGACGCCGTCACGAGCAACGCCGACCTCGGCTCCCGCACGCTGATCACCGTCGGCAGCTTCGCCAAGCTCACCGTCTACGAGGGCGCCGGCGTCGCCTACTACTGGAACGGCAACGTCGACTACAGCGACTGGACCGACACCGCGTCGATCGCGCCGAGCCTCCTCATGAACATGCTGAGCGGACGCTGTCGCTGAGCATGGGGGCGGGGCGGGCGATCGGTGGGCTGCCCGGGGGGGCGTGGGCGGCGGCGATCGCCCTCGTGCTGCTGCCCGCCACCGTGCGGGCGCACAACGCCGCGCTGCCGGTCGACGTGCTCGGCGCCTCGGCCGATCCCGGCGTCTGCGAGGCTGCCTCGGGTGGCACCATGCCGGCGATCGTCGTCACGACCATCGGGCTCGGTCGCGCGCAGCGTGACGGCGGCTACGCCTTTGGCTGCCCGTCGCAGTGGGAGCCGGTCGTCGATGGCGGCGCTCCGCTGGCCGCGCGCGCTGCTGACGGGCTGGTCGGCATCCTGGGCGCCCAGCGGCTGAGCCTGTCGCGCGACGCAGGCTGCTCGTTCGAGCCGGTGGCCTCGGGCGACCGCGCCTCGGTGTACGACATCGCCGACGGGCGCGACGGCGTCTGGTTCGTCGAGCGCACCGACGAGGCCGGTGCGACCCGCGTCGCGCTCGGGCGGGCGACGGCCTGCGGCGGCGTCTCGAGGCTCGACGGCCCCTGGAACAGCGACGCGCCGACGGTGCTCGACACCGTCAGGGAGTTCGACTGCGCGGCGGGTCGCTGCCTCGTCGTCTCGGGCGCCCGTCCCGTGACCGGCGCCTGGGTCACCAGCGACCGCGACGGCCCGCTTGGCGAGGGCGCCTGGACCCGCATCGACACGTCCGGGCTCGGTGCCGTGTCGCGGCTGGCGGTGCGCTCGGGGGCGGGGCCCGAGGCCTGGCTCGTCGCGACGCGGCCCGAGGGCGCGCGCGACCTGGTCAGGGTCGAGGCGACGGGCGACGCCGACGCGGTCGGCGGGTGGCTGATCTCGGGCGTCGAGCCGGCCGGCGAGACGGTGATCGGGCCGGTCTGGGCGCTCGACCGCTGGGTGGCGGTGGTCGATGGCCGGCTGCGCACGCGGGAGGCAGGCGCCGAGACCGCGTGGTCCGAGGGTTCTGAGGTGCGTTGGAGCTGCCTGCGCCCGGTCGACGGGACCCTGTTCGCCTGTGCCGACCTGTTCGACGTCGTCAGGGTCGAGGCGCTGCCAGGGGGCGCGGCGCCGGTGACCTCGCGGGTCTTCTCGATCGACCTGCTCGGGCCGCCCGACACCGGCTGCCTTCGCGACGCGGAGGCCTCGCGGTGCAACGCTGACTGGCAGCACTTCGGCGACGAGAACGGGCTGACGGCCCGCCCCACGGGTCCGCGCTGCGCCGACGGGTCGGCCGCGCTGCCGGGCGCCCCGACACGGCGCGGATCGCTCGACCCGGGCCTCGCCGATCCGGACTGCGGGGCATCCGACCCACACCAGGGTGGCTGCCAGGCCGCGCCCGCCCCGCCGTGGGCCGTGCCGGGCGTCTGGGTGCTGCTCGGGCTCTGGGGCCTCGGCCCACGGCGGCGGCGGTCGTGACCGCCGGCGCGCGCATCGGGGCGCTGGTGCTCTTGGCCGGGCTGCTCGGCGCGCGCGCGGCGGGCGCGGCCGAGCCCGGGGCGTTCCCCGGGCGCCCGTACACCGGGGGCAGCGCCATCGAGGCCTCCCGCGTGCCGGAGCAGACCGTCTCCGATGGCGGCACCGACTGCACCGCAGCGGTCGAGGATGCCGAGGCCTGGATGCAGGCTGGC
>JBILLP010000126.1:0-8103 GCA_044376025.1 Bradymonadia bacterium | reverse complement strand
GCCCGGTAGGCGTAGAATCGAATGTCGTGACTGCCTGCCGTGAGGTTCAGCGTGTACTGCGTCCACGCGTTCTCGCCCGTCCAGCCCCCGAAGTAGGAGCCGTCGAGGTAGACGTAGAGGTAGACCTCACCGGCGGTACCCGTCGTGCGATACCAGAACGACATCGTCGAGTCCTCGAGCACCGTGAGCGGCAGCAGGACCTCCGACGCGCCACCGCCTACCGTCAACAGCGACGTCGGGGCCTGCAGCGATGAGGTCCCCGTGCGCGCGACGGTGGTGTCGACGGCCCACGGAAGGTCGATCGCGTTGACCAGCGGCGCCGAGAAGCCGTCCTCGAAGCCGAGGAGCGAAGGGCTTCCACCCTGGCACTCACCCGCACCGCAGAGGCCGGCGCCGTCGGTGCCGCACGTCGTGCAGTCCGAGACGGGGCTGCCCTGGCAGGCGCCGCGACGGCAGCTCTCGACCTGGCAGTCGGTGGCGTCGCTGTCGCAGTCGGTCCCGTCGACGACCGGCGTCGACACGCAGCTCCCTCCCTCGCACGCGCCGGTGTTGCAGTCCGAGCTGTCGCTGTCGCAGACGGTGCCGTCGGTCGCCGGCGCCTGGGCGCAGAGGCCCGAACGGCAGGTACCGACCCGGCAGTCGGTCGCGTCATCGTCGCACACCGTGCCGTCGGAGGCCCGCGTCGGCGAGCAGGCGCCCGAACGGCAGGTGCCGATCACGCAGTCTGTCGCGTCGCCCTCACACACCGTCCCCTCGGGCTGCGGGTTGCAGGTGATGCACTCGGTGCCATTGAAGATGGGGGTCCCGCAGCCATCCGACGCCCCGCACGCCGAGACCCGCGGGCCGACATAGAGATCGTCGATCCACACGGCGTCGCTGCCGGTGGCGACCGAGCTGTCCTTGGCATACACGAAGCGGAGCGTGTGTCGGCCTGCCGGGATCGTGCGTGTCACCAGCGTCCACGCCAGGGTACCGCCCCAGTCCGTGGCATCGAGCACGTCGTCGACGTAGAGCTGCAGCCGGTCGCAGCACGACTCGGTGCTGGCGCGCACGGCGAAGCTGATCTCGGTGGCGGCGCTCAGGTTGACCTCGAACGAGAAGCCCGTCGACTGGCTGTTGCCGATCACCCCGGACCGGAAGGCTCCAGGCGCCTCGTACCCCACCGATGCGTCTCGGGTCCACGCGACCGTCGTCGTCGGGGTGAAGTCGGCGAGGTCGGCGTCGGTGTCGAAGGTGTAGGCCGTGTTGATGAGCGACCCGGTGCAGACGCCGCCGCCGCAGAACCCACCGTCGCCGCACGACGTGCAGTCGTCGGCCGGTGCAACCTCGCAGGCGCCTGCCTGGCAGACCGTCGGCGCGCAGGTCGTCCCGCCGTCGCCGCACGAGGTGCCATCCGGGAACTCCGCCACCACGCAGCTCCCCGCCTCGCAAAGCCCCTCGGAGCAGTCATCGCCGCCAGGGCACGAGCTCCCGTCGGGCAGCGGCGCGCAGACCACGCAGCTCTCGCCATTGAACAGCCCCTGCCCGCAGCCCTCGTCGGCACAGGCCGCCGTGCCACCCCGGACCGACAGGTCGTCGATCCACGCCGCATCGGCCCCCGTGACTTGCGACCCGTCTTTCACGTAGGTGAAGACCAGCGTGTGCGAACCGGCCGCGATCGCGCGCGTGAACTCGGTCCACGGAATCGCTCCCGACTGGTCGAGCACGACCGTGCCGTCGAGCGTCACCCGGAGCCGGTCGTATGTGGCTTCGGAGTCGATTCGGTACCAGAACGACAGCGTCGCCGCCAAGTCGACGGTCAGCGTGCGGGTCGCCGTGCTCGACTGGCTGTTGCCGATCGCCCCCGAGCGCATCGCCGCCCCGGTGCGGCCTCCCGCCGTGTCGCGCGTCCACGGCGCGTTGCCCGACATCGCGAACCCCGACAGCGACGCTGCCGTCTCGAAGTTCTCGGTGGTGTCTCCCCGCAAGCCGCCGCACACGCCGCCAGCGCAGAAGCTGCCGTCACCGCACGCGGTGCAGTCGGGCCGGGGCGTCGACACGCAGGCGCCGGTGGCCGGGTTGCAGCTGTTCTCTGCACAGCCGCCGCTGGTGTCGGTGCAGACCACCGGCGACCCGCCACACACGCCCGCCGTGCAGATGTCGGTCGTCGTGCAGAGGTTCCCGTCGTTGCAGCGGGTCCCGTTGGTCCGCGGCGTCTGCTCGCACCGGCCGGTCGAAGGGTTGCACGCCGACACGTTGCACTGGTCAGAGCCCGTGCAGGTCACGCCGCGGCAGAGGTCCCCGGTGCAGAGGCTCGGCTGCCCCGTGCACGTGTAGCCGGCCTCGATGACGCAGGCGGCGCTGCAGCCGTCTCCGCCGCGAACGTTCCCATCGTCGCAGCCCTCCAGGGACCCGACAATCCCGTCTCCGCACACGGCCGCGATCACAAAGCGGCAGTCGCTCGGCTCGCCGCTGCATGTCCAGCCGGCCTCGACCAGGCAGTCGGCGCCGCAGCCATCAGCGGCATCGCGGTCGCCGTCATCGCAGCCCTCCGCAGCGTCAATCACCCCGTCGCCGCAGGTGTCGACCGTCGTGTCCTCACCCGTGTCGACCGTCGTGTCCTCGCCCGTGTCGACCGTCGTGTCCTCGCCCGTGTCGACCGTCGTGTCCTCGCCCGTGTCGACCGTCGTGTCCTCGCCCGTATCGACCGTCGTGTCCTCGCCCGTATCGACCGATGTGTCGTCGCCCGTGTCGACCGATGTGTCGTCGCCCGTGTCGACCGCGGTGTCGTCGCCCGTGTCGACCGCGGTGTCGTCGCCCGTGTCGACCGCGGTGTCCTCACCCGTGTCGACCGTGGTGTCGTCGCCCGTGTCGACCGCGGTGTCGTCGCCGGAGCCGTCGGGTGTGGTGTCGCTCCCTGAATCGGTCGAGGTGTCGACCACGCCCGAGCCGTCGGTGGTGGTCGAGGTGTCCGACTCCTCATCGACGCGCTGCTCTCGCACAGGCGTGTCGGAGCAGGCGACGATCAGGCAGGTGACGAGTGGAACAAGGGCAAGGCGCATCCGCATGACGGCATCCACAAAAGAATGGGGCGGGGAGCTCGGCGACTACCGGACTCCTCCGCGCCTGTCGACGACGCGCGTCCCGTCTCATTCATCCACGAAGCGGTGGTCCGGCCCTGCGCCGAGCCCCCGGCTCCCGGAGCGGCAGCCGTGATCAGGGGCCGCAGACGCCGAGGTCGCACGAGGCGCAGCCGACGCCGTCGAAGCCGGTGAAGGTGCACGAGTCAGAGGGCGAGCAGGCCGGGTAGCCCGTCACCTCGATGTCATCGATGAAGAACTTTCGGTCGGCGGTCCCGGTGGACGGCCCGGCGACGTAGTCCCAGACGAGCTCGTGCGTGCCGGCGGAGACGTCGAAGGTCACCTGCGTCCAGACCGAGGTCGAGCCCGTCCAGGTCTGCAGCGCGTCGGCCGGGTCGAGCGTGACCGGCGGGTCGATGTAGAAGTGCACCGCATCGCGGTTCGTGCCGCGACGGAGCAGCCAGAACGACACGGTGCCGGCGGTCGGGGCCTCGATGACCATTCCGAAGTAGCTGAACTCGTCGTTGCCCATCGGGCCGACGGCCATCGACCAGGTGCCGCTGTACGACCGCTCGTTGGAGTAGTCCCAGGGCACGTCGCCGCCGGTGAAGAAGTTGTCGACGCCGAGCGAGGTCTCGAAGTCGATCAGGCGGAGGTTCGGCAGGCCGCCGCAGAGGCCGCCGAGGCAGAGCCCGTCGCCAGCCGTGCCGCAGGCGGTGCAGTCGGGGAGCCCCTCGTCGATGCAGCGGCCGCGGATGCAGCTCTCTGCGAGGCAGTCGGTGCCGTCGGTGTCGCACGAGGCGCCGTCGGGCTGCACGGGGCAGACGGCGCAGCGGGTGCCGTCCCACGCCTGGTCTCCGCAGGCGTCACCGGCGCAGGTGGTGGCGTCGCCGACGACGACGCTATCGACCCACGCGGCGTCGGCCCCGACGTTGGTGCTGCCGTCCTTGCGGTAGCGCCAGACGAGTGTGTGTGCGCCGGCGGTGAGGTTCACGCTCGCGGGTGTCCAGGCAACCGAACCGGAGTCCGAGACCGCCACGACGCCGTCGACGAGGAACTCGAAGAGGTCGTAGGTCGGTTCTGAGTCGACACGGTAGAGGAACGAGACGGTGGCCCGTGACCCGACGGTGACGGTGCGGGTCATGGTCGACGACGCCAGCGCTGCCGGGGTGCCGGAGCGAGCGGACCGCGCGCCGGCGCCGGGGTTGGTGGCGTCGAGTGTCCAGGCGGGCGCCGCGGTCACGAAGCCAGCCGGCAAGCCCGGGCCCTCGAAGCCCTCGTCGACCCCGTCGGAGCCGACCCCGCCGCAGCGGCCGGCCACGCAGATGTCGGTGCCGCCCGCGCACGCGGTGCAGTCGGGCGCGGTATCGCCGCAGGTGACGCAGGCCCCGCCGTTGCTCACGCTGCGGCCACACTCGTCGGAGCCGCACGGGTCGCCGCCGCCGATCGAGATGTCGTCGACCCACGCGGCGTCGCTGCCGAGGTTGCCGGAGGCATCCTTGGAGTAGACCCAGGTGAGTGTGTGGGGCCCCGGGGTCAGCGTGCCGGTGCGCTGCGTCCAGCCGACCTCGCCGGCCCAGCGGGCGACCTCGGTGCCGTCGATCCTGAAGATCAGGTAGTCGAAGCCGCCCTCGGAGCTGACCCGGTACCAGAACGAGTAGGGGGTCGCGGCCGGATTGTTGACCTGCAGCGTCAGCGTCGAGGAGCCGCTCGGCACCGAGGCCGACTTCGCAGAGCGCGTGCCGCTGTTCGACGTGGTCGCGTCGACGGTCCAGGCGCTGCCGGTGCTCGTGGCGGGGCTGAGCGAGCCGCCCTCGAAGCCGAGCACCGTCGCCTCGTCGGGGCCCTGGCAGGTGCCGCCGCCGCACAGGCCGGTGCCAGACGTGCCACAGAAGGAGCAGTCGGGCGCGTTCGCGGTGGCGCAGGCGCCGGCGCGGCAGCTCGCCACGGTGCAGTCGGTGACGTCGCCGTCGCAGTCGCTGCCGTCGGGCACGTTCTGGGCGCGGCAGGCGCCGCGGTCGCAGGCGCCGACCTGGCAGTCGCTCGCGTCGCCGTCGCACACGGTGCCATCGGGCACCGGGTCGCAGACCACGCAGCCGGTGCCGTTGAAGACCGAGTCGCCGCAGAGGCCCTCGCCGCAGGCGGAGGCACCCGCCGCACCGACCGAGACGTCGTCGATCCACACCGCGTCGCTCCCGGCGATGGCGCTCGCGTCCTTGCGGTAGATGAAGTCGACCGTCACCGTGCCGGCCGGCAGCGTACGCACGACCTCGGTCCAGTTCGTCTCACCGCCCCAGGTCGTGGCGTCCTCGGTGCCGTTGATGCGGAGCCTCAGCTTGTCGCAGCACGACTCGGTCGAGGTCTTGAGCCAGAAGCGGAGCTGCTGCGGCGTGGTGCCGGTGACGCGGAGCGTCGCCGTGGTGTCTGCCGACGTCGCGGTGGAGCCCGACTTGAACGACGAGGTGCCGGTGCGCGCGGTCGTCGCGTCGATCGCCCAGCGGCCGGTGGTCGTCGAGGTGAAGGCGGCAGCGTCGGCCGCACGCTCGAAGCCATACGCGACGCCACGCACGCCGCCACACACCCCACCGGCACACACATCGGCGCCACCGGCGCAGAGCGTGCAGTCGTCGAGCGGCGCGACCACGCAGGCACCGGCGGAGCAGGCCGCGGCGGAGCACTCGGTCGAGCCCGGACAGGCGCTGCCGTCGGGCACCGGCGCCGACTGGCAGCGCCCGGCCTCGCAGGCGCCGACCTGGCAGTCGCTCGCGTCGCCGTCGCACACCGTGCCGTCGGGCTCCGCGCCGCAGACGATGCAGGAGTCGCCGTCGAAGAGCGCCGTGCCACAGGAGTCACCGGCGCAGCTGCCGCCGACGCCGCCGATCGTCAGGTCATCGATCCAGGCCGCGTCGGCGCCGGTGTCGACGCTGCCATCCTTGCTGTAGCTGAAGACGATGGTGTTCGCGCCGGCCGGAAGTGGCCTGACCACCTCGACCCAGGTCGGGTTGCCGCCCCAGGTGGTGCCGTCGATCGTGCCGTTGATCGTCAGCCGGAGCCGGTCGCAGCAGCTCTCGGAGTCGGTTCGGACCCAGAACCTGAGCTCGCCCGCGACGGCGAGCGTGCGCGTGATCGTGGCCGTCGAGGTCTGGTTGCCCGTGATCGCGCCGGAGCGCAGCGAGGCGCCGCCGCTGCGGAACTGCGCCGTCACGCGCCTCCATGGCAGCGCCCCGCCCATGGTGAGCTCCGCGGCGGCCGCGGCGGTCTCGAACCCGTTGGTGTACGACGACGTCTGGCCGCCGCAGCTACCGCCGGCGCAGAAGCTCGTGCCTCCGGCGCAGGTCGTGCAGTCGGGCAGCGGTGCCTCGACACAGGCGCCGGCGTTGCAGGTTCCCGCCTGGCACTCGTTGTCGGTGGCGCAGGGCGAGCCGTTGGTGACCGGAGCGTTCACACAGGCGCCCGCCTGGCAGGCCCCGACCTGGCAGTCGGAGCCGTCTCCGTCACAGACGGTGCCGTCGGCCACCGGCTCGCACACGACGCAGGCCTCACCGTTGAAGATCGAGTCGCCACAGGCGCCGGCACCGCAGGAGGCCGCGGCGGTCGCGCCCACGTTCACCTCGTCGATCCAGACCGCGTCGGCGCCCGTGTCGACCGAACCATCCTTGGTGTAGCGGAACTCGATCGTGTTGCGGCCGGCGGGCAGCGGCCGCACCACCTCGGTCCAGTCGACGACGCCGGCCCAGGTCGTGGCGTCGAGCGTCCCATTGATGCGCAGCTCCAGGTCGTCGCAGCAGGCCTCGGTCGAGCGCTTCACCCAGAACCGGAGCTCCGTGGCGGCGGCGTTGTCGACGACGATCGTCGCCGACGTGCTGCCCGAGGCCCCGATGTCGCCGGAGCGGAACGAGGCGGCCCCGGTGTGGGCCTCTGCCGTGTCGATCCGCCACGGGGTGGTGGTCGAGGTGAAGGCGGCGGCGTCGGAGGCCTGCTCGAAGCCATAGACCACGGCGGGCGGGAGCCCGCCGCAGGCACCGCCCGCGCAGAAGCCGCCGGGGCAGGCCGTGCAGTCGTCGAGCGGCGCGTACTCGCAGGCGCCCGATGAGGGGTTGCACACCCCGACGCTGCAGCCGCCGCCGTCATCGCTGCAGGCGACCGCGGTGCCGGCGCAGGCGCCGTCGGTGCAGCTGTCCGAGGTCGTGCAGAGGCTGCCGTCGTCGCAGGCGAGGCCGTTGGCGAGCGGGGTCACCACGCACTCGCCGGTGGCCGGCTCGCAGGCCGCCGTCTGGCAGGCCCCGGCGAGCCCGTCGCAGCTCACCCCGCGGCAGAGGTCGCGGATGCAGATGCTCGGTGAGCCGGTGCAGACCCACCCCGCCTCGATGTTGCAGCGCAGCGTGCAGCCATCGCCGGTCGCGTTGTTGCCGTCGTCGCAAGGCTCGCCGGCCTCGACGACGCCGTTGCCACAGACCGGGTCACCGGTGCCCGTGTCGGTGCCCGTGTCAGCGCCCGTGTCGCTGCCGGTATCGGCCGTGGTGTCGCTGCCGGTATCGGCCGTGGTGTCGCTGCCGGTGTCATCCGAGGTGTCTCCCGAGCCATCGGGCGTCACGTCCTCGACGCCCGTGTCCGACCCCGAGCCATCGGGCGTCGTGTCGGTCTCGCCGGAGCCGTCGGGCGCCGTGTCGTCGATCCCGGTATCGTCGCCGGTGCCGGTATCGACCGAGGTGTCGACCGGCGAGGTATCGCCCTCGGTGCGTGTGCACTCGCTCGGCTCGCCCTCGCACTCGAAGCCGGACTCGACCTCGCAGGCCGGCGAGCAGCCGTCACGGCCGTTGGCGTTGCCGTCGTCGCAGGCCTCGTCGGCCTGGAGCCGCCCGTCGCCACACGAGGGCACGTTGCTCGACGCGGTGTCATCGCCCGAGCAGGCACCGAGCACGCCGAGCAGCAGCGACGCGAGCAGGGCGACAGGGGCGCCGGCGAGCCCGGGAGGGAGGATGGACCGATTGACTGCAGCCATGTGCACGAACCCTGACATAGAGACCGGGGCGGCGCCCTAAGC
>JBILLP010000125.1:0-8109 GCA_044376025.1 Bradymonadia bacterium | reverse complement strand
CCCCCCCCGGCGGCCGAAGCGGTGCGTGCCACAGCAGGCAGAGGGATTCGATGACTCCAGATCTCGAGGGTTACCAACCGGGCGATGTCCTGCACGAGTCGCCGCGTTCGGTGGCGATCCGGGCGGTCCGCCTCAGCGACGCCCGACCCGTCGTCATCAAGCTGCTCGCCGCAGACCTGCCCGGGGCGGCTGACATCGCGCGCTTTCGCCGCGAGTTCCAGATCGGGGAGCAGCTCGCGGGCGGCGCCGTCAGGTCGCTCCATCTCGAGTCGCTCGGCGGCCGGCTCGCGATCATCATGGAGGACATCGGGGGTCGCTCGCTCCGCGACTGGGCCAGCGACTCCACGCACCCGCTGGCGGAGCGCGTCCGCGTGCTCGCGCTTGTCGCCCGCGCACTCGCCGACGTCCACAGCAGCGGCATCATCCACAAGGACGTGAACCCCTCGAACGTCGTGGTCGCCAACAACGCGACACGGGTTGCCCTGATCGACTTCGGGCTCTCGACCGAGGTCCACGACGAGGGCTCCGCCGTCAGCGAGACACTCGAGGGCACGCTCGCCTACATCTCGCCCGAGCAGACCGGGCGCATGAATCGCCCGATCGACCACCGCACCGACCTCTACTCGTTCGGGGTCATGATGTACGAGGTCATCGTCGGTCGGCTTCCGTTCGAGTCGAACGACCCGCTCGAGATGGTCCACGCCCACCTGGCGTGGCGGGCGGTCGCGCCGGCGGAGCTGCTGCCCGAGGTCCCGCTGGCGCTGTCGCGCGTGACGATGCGGCTGCTCGAGAAGAACGCAGAGGATCGGTACCGCACGGCGCGCGGCCTGGCGCACGATCTCGGGATGATCGCCGAGGCGCTCGCAGAGGGTCGAAGCTGCGAGGGGATCGTGCTCGGCGAGGCCGATGTGTCGGAGCAGTTTGCGCTGCCGGCGACGCTCTACGGCCGCGAGGATGAGATCGCGACGGTGCTGCGCTCCTTCGACCGGGTCGCCGACGGCGCCGTGGCAGGCGTGTTCGTGTCGGGCGTGTCGGGAGCCGGCAAGACGGCCGTGATCGGCGAAGTGCGCCGGCCGATCGTCGGTCGGCGCGGGCTCTTCGTCTCCGGCAAGTGCGAGCTCCTGCAGCGCAGCGTGCCCTACCTCTGCCTGACGCAGGCCTTCTCGGACGCGATCCGGCAGCTCCTGTCTCTCGAGGAGGACACCCTCGACAGCATCCGGGCGCGGGTTGTCGACGCGCTGGGACCCAACGGCGCGGCGGTGACCGAGATCGTGCCGAGCCTGCGCCTGCTCGTCGGCATCCAGGAGCCGGTCGAGGACCTGCCTCCCGACGAGGCAGAGGTGCGCCTGCGGATCGTCTTCCAGCGCTTCGTCAGGGCGCTGACGGCCGATGGGCGTCCGCTGGTGCTGTTCATCGACGATCTGCAGTGGATCGATTCTGCGACGCTGTCGGTGCTCGAGGCGATCGCAACCGATGGCGAGCTCTCGCACCTGCTGCTGATTGGTGCCTACCGCGACAACGAGGTGCAACCCGACCATCCGCTGCATGCGTTCATCGAGCGGGTCGGTGCGGCGCGTCGAGGCGTCGATCGCATCCAGGTCGGCCCGCTCGACGAGACGACGGTGAGGTTCCTGGTTGCCGACACGCTGCATGTCGCGTCAGATGAGGCGCGAGATCTCGCGGCGCTCATCTCGCACCGCACCGACGGCAACCCCTTCTTCGTGTCGCAGCTCCTGCGGGCGCTGCACGCAGACGGCCTGATCGAGTTCGACGACTCGGTGCAGCGCTGGACCTGGTCGATCGACCAGATCAGGGAGCGGGGAGTGACGGCGGGCGTGGTCGACCTGCTGGTCGAGCGCATCGGACTGCTGCCGCTCCCGACGCGGCGTTCGCTGCAGCACGCGGCCTGCATCGGCGGTCGCTTCGACCTCGATACACTCGCGCGCGTGCTGTCGCGGCCGGTGCCCGACGTTGCCCGGTCGCTCCGGGACGCGGTCCACGCCGGCCTGATCCACGCGATCGATGCCGACTGGCAGCTCGCAGAGCTCGGCGCGGGGCGGAACATCCGGTTCAGGTTCCTGCACGACCGCGTGCAGCAGGCGGCGCATGAGACGCTCGACGCCGCGTCGCGCTCGAGCGCGCACCTGACGATTGCGCGGGCCCTGATGAGCGAGGGCGGCACCCAGGGCGCCGATCTCTCGTTCGAGATTGCCTCGCACCTCAACGAGGGGCTGCCGCACGACGCCCCGAGGGCCGACCAGCTCGCGGCGGTGCGGGCAAACCTCGCTGCCGCGCGCCGCGCCTTCGCCGCTGCCGCGTGGGAGCCTTCTGACCGCTTCTACACCGCGGCCCTTTCGCGCCTGCCCGACGACGCGTGGCAGACCGAGCCGGAGCTGGCGGCCGACCTGATGACCGAGGGCGCGCACGCCGCACTGCTCGTCGGGCGCCGCGACGCGGGCGAGCGACTCGCCGCGACCGCACTCGCCCACCTCGAGGCCCCCGTCGATCGCGCCGCGATCCACGAGGTGCTGATGACGACGGCGACCAAGGCAGGCGATCTGCCGCGCGCACTGGCAGAGGGCATCGAGGCGCTGCGGCTGCTGCAGTTCGAAATCAACGTCGATGTCGATTTGCCGGGATTCTTTGCCGAGGCGGCGGCGCTCTCGCCCGCCCTGTCGGCAGCGACGTACGAGGATTTTGCGGGACTGCCGAATGCCACCGATGCGGAGTGGACCCTGGTGCTGCGCGTCGCGACGACGCTGGCCCCCCCGCTCTACATGCGGAATCCCCTCGCGACGCTGCTCGTGTATGTCCGGATCCTGGAGCGGATGCGCGGGCGCAGCCTCGCCAACGAGCTCCCGTACGTGCTCGCGTCATGGGGCATGATCCAGGCGGTATTTTTTCAGAACGCGTCAGAGGCCCGTCGATATGGCGAGTTTGCGGTCCGGCTCGCCGATCGCATCTCGACGCGCCGGCTCCGCTGCAAGACGCTGCTGCTGGTCGCGGCGTTCGACCTGCCGTGGACGGTGCACCTGCGCGATACCATCCCGATGATGGAGGACGCGATCCAGCTCGGACTTGACTCCGGAGAGCTCGAATTCACCGGATACTCAGTCGGCCATATCGTGGGGCACCTGCTCTACTCGGGCGTCCCGCTCGACTCGGTGCTTCGCGATATTGACCGGTACCTGCCGATCCTTCGCCGCCACCGGGTTGAAATCAGCGAGGAGCCCACCCGGCAGACACGGCAGGCGACCCTGAACCTGATGGGCAGGTCGGCCGACCCGCTCGAGTTGGTCGGAGAATCCTACGACCAGACGACGATGCTGCCGGCGCTGCTCGAGGCCAAGAATTACTCGAGCGTCTCTGCGCTGCAGATCCACCGCGTCATGCTCGCCTGCTTCTTCAGGGACGCGCGCCGCGGGCTCGAGGCGCAGACCTTCGGGACGCCCTTCTTCGCAGCACAGGTCGGCCTCGTCTACCCGACCCAGAATGCCTTCCATGCTGCCCTGCTCCACGCCCTCGCCGCACGCTCGGCGGAGGCCGCGCAGCGCGATACCCATCTCGAGCAGATCTCCGGCCTTGAGGCCTCGATCAAGGGCTGGGCCGCTGGAGCCCCGATGAACCACCAGCACCACCTCGAGCTGGTGCAGGCGGAGCTCGCCTCGCTTCGAGGCGACACCGAGCTGGCGGTACGGCTCTACGATGCGGCGATCGCCAACGCCCGCGCCAATGGCTACCTGCAAGACGAAGCCCTTGGATTCGAGCTTCGCGCAGAAGATGAGCTGCGCCGAGGCGACCGACGCCGCGCGGCCGACTCGATCCGCGAGGCGATGTCGACCTACCGCCGCTGGGGCGCCGAGGCGAAGGTCGTCGACCTCATGCAGCGCTACCCCGAATTCGCACCGTCGAGGCGGCGCGGCGCGGTGTCGGCGACCGCCACCGCGAGCATGTCGGTGACGTCGAGCAGCGCGACGAGCGGTGTGATCGACTCAGGTGCCATCTCGAAGGCGAGCATGGCCATCGCCGCCGAGATCGTACTGCCCCGGCTGCTCGACCGGCTCATGGCGATCACGATCGAGAATGCCGGCGCGACCCGCGGCGTGCTCTTCCTCGATCGCGACACGGTGCTCCGAGGCGCGGCGGAGCGCGACGTGACCGCGGGCGAGACCCGCTTCGAGAACCACCCCGTCGACGCCTATCCCGACGTGCCCCGGGGAGTCATCCAGTACTGCGGGCGCACCCTCGAGCCAGTCGTGCTCCACGACGCCCCGAATGCAGGGCCCTTCCAGTCCGAGCCCTACATCGTCACCAGCGGGGTCAGGTCGGTGCTCTGCGTACCGCTCGCGAACCTCGGGCGCCGTGTCGGCGTGCTCTACCTCGAGAACAACCTCGCGATCGGGGCCTTCACCGAGTCACACGTCGAGACACTGCGCCTGCTGTCGGGCCAGGCCGCGCTCTCGCTCCACAACGCCATGCTCTACGAGCGGCTCGAGGAGGCCAACCGCACCCTCGAGGAGCGGGTGGAGCAGCGCACCCAGGAGCTGCGCGAGCGCAACGAGCAGATCCAGGAGACGCTCGCCCGGCTTCGCGACACGCAGCGCCAGCTCGTCGCCCAGGAGAAGCTCGCCTCGCTCGGGACACTCACCGCAGGCGTGGCGCACGAAATCCGGAATCCGCTCAATTTCATCAACAACTTTGCGCTGCTGTCCGCCAGGCTCGCGGGTGACCTCTCCGAGATTTTCGAGGCGGAGCGCACGCGCCTCGATACCGACGTGGTCGATGAAGTCGCCGACATCACCAGCTCGCTGTCGCAGAACCTCGAGAAGATCAACGAGCACGGGCGGCGGGCGAACCAGATCATCGAGGGCATGCTCATGCACTCGAGGGGTTCCAACGGGCAGAAGGAGCCTGCACCGCTCAACACCGTCGTCTCCGACGCCGTGACGCTCGCCTACCACGGCCTGCGAGGCAGCGGGCAGGACATCAATGTCAGGCTCGTGACCGAGTACGACCCGGCCATCGGCCTGGTGCCGCTGGTGGTGTCAGACCTGAGCCGCGTGTTCATCAACATGGTGAACAACGCGAGCTACGCGCTGCAGCAGAAGGCGGCCCGGCTCGGCGCCGACTTTGTGCCCGAGATCCGGGTGTCGACCGAGCGCGACGGCGGGACCGCGAGGATCCGGGTCCGCGACAACGGGACAGGCATCCCGGCGGCCGCCCGCGAGAAGCTCTTCACGCCCTTTTTCACGACGAAGCCGACCGGCCAGGGAACCGGCCTTGGCCTGTCGATCAGCCACGATGTCGTGGTGGGCGGCCACGGCGGCCGAATGGGTATCGAGTCCGAGGAGGGGCGCTTCACCGAGGTCGTCATCGAGATTCCGCTCGATGCGGCAGGGTGAAGCCGCCGAGCCCGCTCAGAGCATCGGGTACATCGGGGTGTCGGCCGGAGCGACGAGCACGGCGAGCATGCCAAGGGGCCGCCGGTTTGGGCGCTCCGCTGCGCTCATCGCGCCGAGGTAGAGCCCCTCGGGCAGCCCGTTGACGGGCTTTGGGGCCTGGTTGGTGCCGCTTGCCGCGGCGACATCGACGGGGACCGCCACACCCTCTGCGTCGTCGATGGAGCGAATGGGCCCCTGCCCGGCGATGGCGACCTGGACAACGCGACCGGCATTGCGCGGTAGCATGCGCACCGACTCACCGCTGATCTTCGCCGTGCCGCCGATCTGGTAGAGGTCGGAGCACTCGAGTGTGAGCCCCTCGACGTCGATGGCCGGGGAGAAGCTGACCGGGGCCGAGGCCTGCGACGCGGAGTCGAGCGTCAGCAGCACCGTCGGGGTCGGGGCGTTGAGGTGCGTCGCCCACTGCACCGGGAAGGTCGCCGTCGCGAACATCGCGTCGATCGAGCCGGCGACCGCTTCGATGTACTCCCTGAGCAGCGTGTCGCGATCGATGCGGCGCGTGACGATGCCCTGCCAGAGGGCGATCCAGGGGGAGCCAAGCCGAGTCGCGATCCCCATGTTCGTCGAGATCGCGTCGTTGAGGAACTCCACGAACCGGGCGTTGCCGAGCGTGCCGTAGTCGGGCTGCTGAGACTTGCTGGAGGCGTCGGACATGGTGCTCGGCTCGGAGTTCGGGGTGGTGCAGGGGTGCGTCGACGCGACCGGCGCAGCGACGGCGTCAGCGTGATGCAGAGGAGGCCCGGAGCATCGACCGGCGCTCCCACTCGGAGACGGTCGAGACAACGGCCTCCTCGATGAAGAGCCCGACGCTCGCCGGGCCCATGAAGTTCGGGTACTGCCCCGAGCCTGCCGCGCCTTGCATCATCGTCCGGCGGCTGACGAGGTCGGCGAACCGGACTGCCTTGATCCCCTCGATGCAGACGTAGGACATGCCAGGCGGCACGTTGACGCCGGGCGGCGGCGGGAGCGCACGGGCGGCGGAGTAGCCAGCGTCGCAGTCGACGCCCCCGGGTGCGATGTGCCCCAGGAACATGAACCCCTGCGCGGAGAAGAGGTCGAACTTGGCCACGATCGGCCCACCGGTCAGCGGGTCCGAGCCCGGGGCGGGCGTCTTGAAGTCGATGGTCAGGTGCGCCTGGAAGCCTGAGAGGCACTCGAGGTTCCAGTTCCACTCGACGAATTCGTAGAACCACCCTGCCCACGGCTCGCCGAGCGTGTGCGGCGACGGGTCGGGAGCCCAGCCGCCCTTCACCGGGATCTGCCGCTCCGCGACCGTCCAGAAGGGGTTGGTACGCCACGCGAGCGGGTCGAGCATCGCCGGCAGCTCATCGAAGTACCCCACACCGAACGAGCGCGTCCGGGCCGTCGTCACCATGGAGTTGGCGTCGATCGAGGAGCCCGAGATGCCCTGCCCGATCGAGGCCGGCTGCGTCGAGACCTCTGACGCGCGACTGGCGGCGAAGTGGTGGGCGGTGCAGAGAAGCCCTGCCCGGTCGCCACCGTTGGCGATGCTGCGGAGCCGGGAGGCGTCACGGCTGCCAATCAACCGATCGACTGCCCCGGAGCCGTGGGGGTGGTCCTGGCAGTGCGCGACGAGCGCCCGACCCAGCACACCCGACAACACGCGTTGACCGACTGACTCCGATTCGAGCGAGAGGGCGGCGTCGACCGCCTCGTGGAGCGTCATCGGCGGAAAGGCCGGAGGGAAGGCGCCAGACCGTGCCGAACGCGGCAATGAGGCCACATGCGCCGCCTGCAGCGCAGCCCGCGCCAGTGTCGCCTTCGAAGTCTGCCTTGCCGGAGTTGTCGCCAACCGGGTCTTGCTCCTCAGCTGCTTGCGCATGTTGACTACAACGTGCGATGTTTCCCTACATGCATCCGTCTGGCGTGCCAAGCTTATCATGGCCCCCTCTCCGGGACCCTCGATGACGTCGTCCTTGACCGTGCTGATCGGGGCCACCGGGTTCACCGGTGGGCTCATCGCCGAGCAGCTCGCGAAGCGGCGCGTCGAGGCGCTGCTGCTAGGGCGCGACGAGGCCCGGGTGAAGGAGCTGGGCCAGCGGCTGGGGCTTCCGTGGCGCCGCATCGACGGGCTCGGCGAGGTCGCAGGGCTGCTCCGGCGGGGCGACCTGCTGCTGCATGCCGCCGGCCCCTACCGCTCGACCTGCCCCCCCGCGCTCCAGGCGGCACTCGAGGCCGGTGCGCACTACCTCGACCTGTCGGGCGAGGTCGACACCATCGCTGAGGTCGCAGGCCGTAACGCCGAGGCCCGCGCGGCCGGCTCGATGCTGCTACCGGCTGCGGGTTTCGAGGTGGCCGCCTCTGACTGCCTGCTGGCAGCGCTCTGTCGCGGCGCCGGCCAGGTCGCGCGCGTCAGGGTCGCCGTCTCGGGCCTCGACGCCATCTCGCGCGGCTCGGCGCTCTCGAGCCTCGCCGAGCTCGGCCGCCTGCCTCGGGCGGTCCGAGGCCGCAGGCTCGTGACGCGCCCCGCCGGCCCAGCGCCCGACTTCGACTTCGGCGTCGGGCCGACCCCCACCCTGCCGGTCTCGTGGCCCGACCTCGCGACCGCGCCCTGGACGAGCGGCGCGCCGCAGGTCGACACCTACTACGCCGCCACCGCCGCATTCAGGGCACTCGAGCGCATCAA
>JBILLP010000124.1:0-8134 GCA_044376025.1 Bradymonadia bacterium | reverse complement strand
GCGCGGAGTTCGGCAACACACCCTGGCCCGACACGCTGCTCTACGACCCCGCTACCGACGAGCTCGGTGTCGGCGAGCTCGGCCACCAGTACAACGTGATGACCTGCCCCGACGGCTTCAGGGTCACCATCACCGCCGGCATGGAGACCGCCGTCATGCCGCTCAGCTTTGCCGGGCCGCTGTCGCCGGACCAGGCCGAGAACTTCGCGCTGCTCGATGGCTCCGACGGCGTCGCCATGAGCCGGTTCCGCGCTGCCGGGGCGCTGTCGTGGGTCGCGCACACCGAGTCCAAGACGCTCGAGCAGCTCGACGACCTGCAGGTCCAGGGCCTCGAGCTTTACAACCTGCACGCCAACATCGACCCCGACATCAGGCCCCTGCTCGGGCTCGACGCCTTCGCCTTCTTCACGTCGATCGGCCCCTTCATCGGCAAGACAACCCGCGCCCACCCCGACCTCGCGCTGCTCGCCTTCCTCGACGTCAACCAGAACGCGCTCGACAAGTGGGCTACCGTCTCGCTGCGGCGCCCCGTGGTCGGCACCGCTGGCACCGACGCCCACGAGAACGTGCTGCCCAACGAGCTCCTCGATGGTGAGCGCATGGACAGCTACCGCCGCATGATGAGCTGGTTCTCGAACTACGTGCTCGCGGCCGACGACTCGCTCGACGCCTTTCGCGACGGGCTCACCGCCGGCCGCCTCTTCGTGGCCTTCGACACGCTTGGCGATCCTGCGGGCTTCGATGCCTGGGCGGAGCCCGTGGCCGGCACACGCATCGAGATGGGCCGGTCGGGCGCGCCAGACCTGACCACCAGCTCCATCCGCGCGACGGTGCCGGTGCCGGTCGACGCGCTCGGTGGCTCACCGTCGATGCGTACCGTCCTGCTCCGCTCCAACGGCACGACCTGGGTCCAGGTCGCAGAGGCCGGCACGGGCGACGTGAGGTTCCCGGTGACGGAGCCCGGAGTCTACCGCATCGAGGTCCGCATGGTCCCGTCGCACCTGCGCCCCTACCTCGACCGCCTCACCCGGCTGGCCGACAAGGAGCAGGTCTGGATCTACACCAACACCTTCAGGCTCGTCCCGGCCTGACGGGCACCGAACCGTCGCAGTCCGCCCGTCTGCAGCCGGCCTGCCCCCTTGCCGCGCACCGACCGACGCGGTAGCGCCGCCCGCATGCCCAGAAAGAGAAGCTCCGGTTGCCTCGCACCGCTCCTGCTGCTGTTCATCATTGTCGGCGCGTTCAGCTCCGCCGGCGAGTCGCTCGGCATGTGCGGTTCTGCAGAGAAGTTCCACGGCCAGCAGCTCGACCCGCGGTCGTCGCCGAGCGGTTGGCCGCGCGCCGCAGAGGCCTCGGGCGGCTCAGGCCGGGCTGAACCTGCCGCCGCGGCCCCCGCAAGCCCGGGTCGCGGGCCGTCGACAGGGCCGAGGTCGACGCCTTCGAGTGCCGACGCCAGTCCCCCGGGCGACGACGCGCCCGCCCACGACGCACCCGCTGCCGCCGACCGGGCGGCACCCGGGCGGCTGCGGCTCGTCTCGTGGAACCTCGAGTGGCTCGCTGACGAGCCCAACCACGGCACCAACAAGCGAGCGCTGTCTGACTACGCCGCGCTCGCGGGATACGCCCAGTCGGTCAACCCCGACATCGCCGTCCTTCAGGAGGTCGCCAGCGAGCGCGCTGTCTCGCGCGTCTTCGATACCTCGAAGTATCGCGTCTACGTCACCCGCGAGACCGGGGTGCAGCGCGTCGCCCTTGTCTGGAAGCCCTGGGTCCGGCTTCGCGTGGTCGACGAGGTCGAGGAGCTCGGGCTCGGCCGGCTGCGCGAGTCGCCCGATGCTCTCGTCGAGGCAGGCGGGCTCACGTTCAGGCTGCTCGGGGTCCACCTCAAGTCGGGCTGCTTCGAGGACAGGAGCCGGAACCGCGACGCCTGCTCCGCACTCGCCCAGCAGATCCCGGTGCTCGAGCAGTGGATGCAGGCCCGCCACGCCGCCGGCGAGGCCTTTGTCGTCGCCGGCGACTTCAATCGGCGGTTCAACTCGCGCGACTCCGTCTGGCTCGACCTCGACGACGGCGACCCCGCCGGCTTCGACATCGACGCGCCCACGCTGAACCTCTCCGCCGCCTGCCGCGACGGTCGCTACCGCGACTTCATCGACCACATCGTCGTCTCGTCGAGCCTCTCACCGCGGTTCACGCGCCGCGACTTCACGCAGTGGAACTACCGCGCCTGGGACCCTCCCAGGCTCAGCGACCACTGCCCGATCGGCATCGACTTCAAGCTCTGACCGTCACGCTGACGACCGGTCGGATCTGCCGTGGATCGCTTTGTGCATTTCGCGCGTCGAAAATTTGCGTCGCGGATCGCGAACAGGCTCCATGTAGGTCCTCTACCGTGCCACACGGTGCGGACCCCGACGCGGAGCATGGAACATGGCGAATCATCGACGGATGCGTGGACAAAGGGACTGGGATGACGTCGAGCTCGACGTCGAGGGCGACGAGTCCGACGACATGGATCGGCCGGCGCGGGCCGCCCGCTCGCGGGCGTCGGCGATGCCGACCTGGGCCCTCGCCACGATCGGTGTCTCCGTCGCTGCCAACCTCGCCTTCGGGCTGCACGCGCTGAGCAGCCGCAGCCCCGTCGTCGGCGCCAACGGCAAGCTCGACGGTGCAGAGGTCCCCGCCATGCTCGCCACCGGCCCACAGGCAGAGGAGGCCCCGGTGGCCGCCCCGATCGGCGAGGGCTCAGGCTCGGGCGCTGCGGCTGAGCTCGACCCCGTCGCCGCCATCGACCCGGTCGCCGCCCCCGTTGGCGAGGGCTCCGGGTCGGGCGCCCAGGCTGACCCCGGCACCGGCGTCGCACCGGTCGCCCTGCTCGACGTACCGGCTGCCCCCGAGGTCAACGGCGCGCTGCAGACCCTCACGGCCGCCGTCGAGGGCTCCATCCCCGCGACGATCTCGCCGCTCGCCGGCACCAAGGGCGATGCCCTCTCCGCCGCCTTCACCCGCCTGATCATGTGGGACGTCGACCTGCGCCGCGACCTGCGCCGCGGAGACCAGCTCGCCGTCGTCTGGGAGCCCACCAACGACAACGCCCAGGTGCTCATCTCGGCCGCCCGCTTCAACTCGGGCAAGCTCGCCAAGACCCTCACCGCCTACCGCTTCCGGGCGACCGGCGACGCGCTCCCGCGCTACTGGTCGGCCGACGGCAAGGAGGTCGAGTACCGGCTCAACAACAGCCCCATCGAGTCCTACGACCAGGTCACCAGCCTGCTCAAGGACCGCCCCACCCACCACGGCATGGACTTCAAGGCGCCGGTCGGCACCGAGATCAAGTCGCCGTGGGCGGGCCGCGTCACCCGCACCAACTGGAACTGGAGCGCCAACGGCAACTGCATCGAGGTCGAGTACGCCAACGGCCTCGTCGCCAAGTACCTCCACCTCAACGAGAACAAGGTGAAGCCAGGCGACCGCGTCTCCGCAGGCCAGGTCATCGCCCTCTCCGGCAACACCGGCCGCTCCACCGGGCCGCACCTGCACTACCAGCTCGAGCGCGGCACCTCGATCATCGACCCCGTCAAGGAGCACGGCACCCACCGCCGCGAGCTCCCGGCTGCCGACCGCGCCGCCTTCGACGCAGAGGTCGCCCGCCTCAACACGCTCCTCGGCAACTGATCCAGGCGCTCAGGAGCGTCCGTAGACGCTCCCGAGCTCCCGAAGCCCAGCGGCAATGCCGTCGTGCAGCGCGCCATCGGCGAGCCGCCACGACCAGTTGCCCTCTCCGACGCCCGGCACATTCATGCGGTGCGAGCCGTCGAGCGAGAGCAGGTCCTGGGCAGGCACCACCGCCAGCCCCGCGACCGACATCCACGCCGCGCGGATCAGGTCCCACGCGATGTTGTCGCCGCTGCTCCACAGGTAGCGCCTCACCTGGTCGGCCTCGACCGCAGACAGCGAACGGTACCAGCCGACCGTTGTGTCGTTGTCATGGGTGCCCGTGTAGACGACCGTTCGCGGCACGTAGTTGTGTGGCAGGTAGGGGTGATCGGCCTCTCCCACGAAGGCGAACTGCAGGATGCGCATCCCCGGGAGCCCGAGCCCGTCGCGCAACGCCTCGACCTCCGGCGTGATGACGCCGAGGTCCTCCGCGATGATCGGTAGATCGCCGATCGCCTCGCGCACCCGGGCGAAGAAGGCCGCTCCGGGCCCCGGACGCCACGCTCCCGCCGTCGCATCCTCGGCTTCGGCCGGGATCGACCAGTAGGCCTCGAACCCCCTGAAGTGGTCGATCCGCACCCGGTCGGCATGCCTGAAGCACCACCTGAACCGCTGGTTCCACCAGGCGTGCCCCGACGCATCGCTGGCCTCCCACCGGTACAGGGGGTTGCCCCAGCGCTGCCCCGTCGGGCTGAAGTAGTCCGGCGGAACGCCCGCGATGTTCGCCGGCACCCCGTCGGCATCGAGCTCAAACAGCCAGCGGTTCGCCCAGACGTCGGCAGAGTGCAGCCCGACGAAGATCGGGATGTCGCCGACGACCTCGATGCCCTTCTCGTTCGCGTGCGTCCGCACCGCTGCCCACTGCCGGTCGAGGGCAAACTGCACGAACCGAAGCTCCGACAGCCTCGGCGAGAGCGCCTCCCGCACCGAGCCAAGCGCGCCCGGCTCGCGGTCCCGCAGCGGCGAAGGCCACTGGTTCCAGATCTCGCCCCGGCGCTGCTCCGACAGCGCCTCGAACAGCACGTAGTCCTCGAGCCAGTGCGCCTCCTCGACGAACCGCGCAAAGGCCCTGCGCTCCTCCTCGGTCGCCCGCGCCTCGAACCCCGCCGCCGCCGCCGGGATCACCCGCCCGGCCAGCCACTGCTCCGTCCGCCTGAACTCCGAGCGCAGCGACCGGGCCGGGCGCTCGCGCAGCGCCGCCGCATCCAGCCATCCGCGCCTGACCAGGTCGTCGGCGTCGAGCAGCAGCGGGTTGATCGCGAAGGCGCTGGTCGCCATGTAGGGGCTGTCGCTCGCGCTCGGCGGCCCGAGCGGCAGGATCTGCCAGACGCCCTGCCGAGCACTCGACAAGAACCTCACGAAGTCGTGTGCGGCCTCGCCGAGGGAGCCCGAGGCGCCAGGTCCGGGCAGACTCGTCGGATGAAGCAGGACGCCTGAGGAACGGTGGGGCATGGCGGCTCTCACGGGTGTCGCGACGCCCTCATCGGCGCCGTACCAGACCCGGGCGCGTAGAGGGTCGACGCCGGTTCGACAACATGGCGCTCGCCTCGCGCAGCCGCCGTGTTGAATGACCGCCGCGGAGCCCCGTCGCAGCGCCAGCACCCCAGGCAGAGGTGAACCATGCGATTCGGACTTGTTGGCGTCTCCACCCTCCTCGCGCTCGCCTCCTCAGGGTGCGACGCCTTCGGCGACTACCCCTTCGCGGCCGAGCTGCTCCGGCGGAGCGTGCGGCTCGAGGCGCTCGGCGACTGCCGCGAGGCCGAGCCCCGGTTGCAGCAGCTCGCGTCGCTGACCGCCGCGCGCTCGACCACGTGGTCCTCGGAGGCCTGGCGCGCCGCGGCGGGAACCCTCGCTGGCGGCGGCACCAACAACGCGGAGCGCGGCGTCGATGAGGGCGATCTGCTGCAGGTCGGCGATGGCATCGCCCATGCCCTGCCGACGCCGTCCGAGGTCGTCGTGTCGCGCTTTGGTACCGGCAGCACGGAGCTCAGCCGCATCGCGGTGGCAGGCCGTGGTCGCGAGCTGCTCCTGGCGGGGAACCACCTCGTGGTGGTGTCGGAGCAGGAGCCCGCTGCCGCAGATCGAGCCATCGCGAGCAGCGATGGCACCTCGAGCGCCGCGACCGTCACCACGCTGCGCATCTACGACGCCTCTGCGCCCGAGCGCCCCACCCTGCTCCGAGAGGTCATGATCGACGGGACACTGCTCGCGGTCCGCCGCATCGACGAGGTGCTGCACGTCGTCACCCGGACGGGTGCCCTCACCGGCGGCGCCGTGCCGCGGCCGACGGCCGCCACCGCGGTCGAGGCCTGGATGCCCGAGCTGCGGGAGCGCCTCTTCAGGAGCGGCATCGCCACGTCGGCAGCATCGGCGCCCGCGCCCTGCGGAGACGCCTGGAGCGCCCCGGGCGCAACCGGGACCAGCGCGGTCGTCATCTCGACCCTCACGCTCGACGACCACCGCTCCCCCGTGCGCGCCGCCACCCTCTTCGGCGATGCCTCGATGGTCTACGCCGACCGCGGGGCCGTTGTCGTCGCCCACGACGCGGAGCCGCTCACTGACGGAACGCCCACCACCTCGCTGCACCGCTTCGAGCTGCATGGCAGCGAGACCGCCTCGTACGCCGGCTCGACGCAGGTCGCGGGCGCCGTGCTGAGCCCCTTCTCGCTGTCAGAGCACGACGGCTTCCTGCGCGTCGTCACCTTCGAGCCTGCGGACCAGGTCAGCGAGCTCGTCGTGATCGACACCGCGCAGACCGCCACCCCGCCCAGCACCGCACCGACCATCGACCCCGACTCGTCGGCGCCCGTCGCCTCGACCGAGGGTGCGCCTGCGGCCCCCGCCGCCACCGGTTCAGCCGATGCCCCGGGCCAGATGGCGATCGTCGGGCATGTGACCATCGCCCGGCAGGAGTCGCAGCACGGCGTGCGCTTCAGCGCCGCGCGCGCCTGGGTCGTGACCTTTCGGCAGACCGACCCCTTCTTTGTCGTCGACCTGGCGAACCCGACCGCTCCTCGCGTCTCGGGCGAGGTCACGCTGCCGGGCTTCTCGACCTACCTGCAGGACATCGGCAACGACGTGGTCCTCGGCATCGGCGTCGAGACGACGAGCTCCGACAACGTCAAGTTGACCAGCTTCGACGTCAGCGACGCCACGTGGCCGCAGGTGCGCAGCAGCCACATCGAGTGGGGGGCCACCTCGCCGGCGCTCCAGGAGCACCACGCTGTCCAGTGGGTGCCCGTGTGGAACCGCGCCATCATCCCGGTCGGCGGCGCGCTGCCGGGCGTCCTGACCGCCCGCATCGACGACGGCTGGATCGCCGGCGTCACGACCATCCCGGCACAGGACCTCCGCGTCGGCCCCGGCGCCCTGCTCCGCGCCTACCCCGTGGCCGAGCGCGACGAGCTTGTCGTACTGTCCGAGACCGGCCTCGCCACGTGGGATATGCAGCGCGAACTCCTCGCCGGGTCCATCACGTGGTAGGCCGGCGCGCGTCGCCACCGTCTGAGCTGCCCGCCGTGACCGCCCCTGCCCGTCTTCGGCCCCGGACCCGCTACCCGACTCCTGTCGCCCCGCCCCTTGGTGCCGGGCTCGGCTGGCTCCTCGGCGGTCTCGTCGAGCGTACACGCCGCTGAAGCGACGCCGCGACGCGGATCCCGCTTCACGCTGGCACGCATTGGCGGTACCTTCGCCCTCTCGCCCCGTGTTCGACGCTGTTTGAGGCCTCCGCCGATGCGCACCACGACGATGAAGCGAACAGTCCTGCTCTGTGCGCTGCTCCTGGCCGCCTGCTCCTCCGACGGTGCAGGCTCCGCCGGAGCCGACCTCGACGGCTCGGGCGACGCCGGGGGCTCAGGTGACACCTCGGTCGACTCCGGAGGCAACGACACCCCCGACACCGCAGACGACTCCGGAGGCAACGACACCCCCGACACCGCAGACGACTCCGATACCTCCACCGATGACGCGCCGGACTCCTCTGCCGACACGACCGACACCTCCGACACGTCCGACACGTCCGACACCTCCGACACGTCCGACACGTCCGACACCTCCGACACGTCCGACACGTCACCGGCAGACACCGGCGATACCTCCGATACGTCAACCGCAGACACCAGCGGCGGGAGCGACACCGACGACACCGGCAGCAGTGGCGACACCGACGCCGACGACGACACGGGCGGTCCGCCCGAACCTGTCCCCTGCACGCCTGAGACCGCAGATTCGCTGTGTGGTGCAGCCGACCTCTGCGTCGACGGGTACTGCTGTGACACGACCTGCGAGGGGACGTGCGACGCCTGCAACCTGCCCGGCCGCGAGGGCCTCTGCTCGCCCGTCGGCACCGACGTGCTCTGCCGCGCCTCGGCCGGGGTCTGCGACGCCGACGACTACTGCGACGGCGCCTCCCCGGACT